>NZ_JBGKDP010000241.1:0-2115 GCF_042954245.1 Parasynechococcus sp. | reverse complement strand
GAAGCGAGGCGGGTTGCTCCCAGGCGAGACCCATCAGCCGGCGCATGCCTTCCGGGGTCCCGCCGTTCAAAAGCTGCTCTGTACCCTCAGAACCGAGCAGTTGCTCCAGTCCATCGGGCATCGTCTCCCTGAGCTGGTCCGCAATCAGGGGGCCAAATCCTGTTGGTGTGAGTCGAAGGGCATCGACGGGGTCCAGTGAGCGTTGGCTGGCGGGATCGAATTCCCGCAGCTTGTCGAGTTCCTCTCCGAAAAATTCGAGGCGAACCGGCAGCTCACTGCTCACCGGGAAGATGTCGACAATGTCGCCGCGACGGCTCCAGCTCCCCTCCTGCTCAATGGTGGTGACCCGCTCGTAGCCGAGTTGAGCGAGCGTCTCGCCCAGCGCCTCCAGATCAACCTCATCCCCCTTGCGCAAGGTGCGCGTTTTCGTTTTCAGAACATCCGGAGGGGGAAGGTGAGGCTGCAGACAACGTTCCGTGGCCACGATTGCCCAGGACGACGTGTCGGTCTCCCCCAGCAGGTCACTCAGAATCTGAAGTTGCCCCCAAGTGATTTCGCTCGTGGGATCAAAGGGCTCGTAGGGGGAGCCTTCGCTGGTGGGATACAGGCTGGCCTGACTCCACCCCATCAATTCCAATAACGCCGTCCAGCGCCCTGCTTCCTCAAGTGTCGGCACCACCACAAGCAGTGGCGCGCCACGCCGTTGAGCTAGGGCACTGGCCACCAGAGCACGGCTGCAACGACCAGCCCCACGCATCAACAGACGCTCGTCGCGGCTTGAACGCTCATCGAGCTCACCGGTGAGTGCAGTTTCCTGCAACTTGGTCACCAGGGAACGGAGCGGCATGGAGCGGGCCTCGGCAATCCACGATCTTCGCAATAAGGTGCCAGCAGCTGCGTTTCACCGGTCGATGCCGCACTTTCGCTGCCCGTCCTGTTGTTGTGGCCTGGCATTGGTGTTGCACCCCCCTAAGGGCGTTGTTCCGCTCTGTTCCAGCTGCGCATCACCTCTGGAGCGTCAGCCGGTGGTCCGGCCCATCCCTCTGCTGGTGTTGCTCACGGTGGGAGGTGTGCTTGTGGCCTCGTCCATTCCCATGCTGTTCACCCCAGACCCAGCGCCCAGATCCAGGCCGGAGAAACTGGCCTAAAGCCTAGTTTTCGCTTGAATATATCCTTGTTGGTGCCTCCATGACCCTCGGCCGTTTTCTGATCTTTTTTGTGATCGGGCTAGTGCTCGCGATCACCGTCCCCCAGTTGACCTGGCTGCTTTGGCCTCTTGCAGCCTCAGCACTCCTGGTTGTTGTGCAGCTGATCCGCTCCTGACACCGACTTGCTCCTAGGCCCAACACAAACTCACGACAGCTAGCACGCATCCACTGAAAAGGTGAGAACGTCGTGCGAATCACACTGCTTTGCCGATGTGATGGCGATATAGGCCAATTGACCATCGTCAAAGAAGGTTTTCGATTTCAGCACAAACTTGGCCGCATCACTGTGGGACCAAACAGCTAAGCTCTGTCATTGCGCTTCGTCGTTGTATGTGTCCCAGAGTTCGGAGAACCGTTCGGCTTCTGGGCTCTGCTGAAACTCATCGAGCGCTTCATCAGCACCAACCTCACGAAAGCGCTCAAGAAATGAGCGCATTAATGAATCGTTGATTACATTGCTTGTGGCGATGGCACCCGTGATCCCACGCACCGAAGTTCGAACAACCCGGTTGGGTTGGGTTCGTGCATCAATAATGACGATTGGGCATTAAAGATCCCAAGCGCTCCGATTCCTGAGTTCACGGCCAGCTTCGAACATGTCATCCCGAAGCTCACTGATGAGGCGCCGTACTGTCGGTGTTGGGTTATCCATGCCGAAACATAGCGCAGGTTTCGGTCGCCTTTTGGCGAGGTAAAGATTGAAAACGTTCCTATTTGGCAACAGCAAATAGGGTAAAGTGCCCAAATACAAGCATTGAGCCTCTGCTGCTGATGCTTGCTTTGTACGAAGTGTGCTGATTCGAGCTGGCTAAAAAGAACAACAAGATGGTTTTCAACCCCGCTGTTGCCGAACTGTTGAAGATCAAATGGTGTGGATTCGTGCGTTGTAGTGTTAGTTCGTCGCTTC
>NZ_JBGKDP010000240.1:0-11730 GCF_042954245.1 Parasynechococcus sp. | reverse complement strand
GCCGCCGTAGACGTGCTGATCAGCAAAGGGCTGGCGATAGGAGGCGTAAAGGGTGACGTACTGCGGCGCGCCATCGAAGGGAGCGCTGAATTTGAACAGCTTGCGGTTGGAGCCCCAACCGGAGCTCTCCTGGGCTTCAGTGCCAAGATCCCGGAGGTAGGGAACGGTCTCCTCACCAAATGCCTGGGCGTATTCCGAGGAATTCACCAGCACGTCCACCAGACCGTTGAGGCCTTGGTCGCTGAGGATCGCGAACGACTTGCGGAATTCCTCAAGAGAGCTGATGCCCCGGCCGAGGAAGTGGCGGTAGGCCAGTTCCACTACGCGGCTGTTGACGAAACCGTCGTGGAACTGCTGGCGATATTCCTTGCTGCGGCCGAGGGCGCGAACGAATTCGCGCATTGAGATCTGCCCCTGGGCGACAGCACTGGCTTTGTCCGCACAGGGGGTCTGGGAGTAGCCCTTGGCGATGTCGCGCTCAAACACCTGGCGGTAGGCGGCACGAATGATTTCTGCTTTCTCGGCTCCGGATAGACCCGGACGCATTTCAAAGAGTTGGCATCCCTCTGAAGCTAGGGCATAGATTGCCGGCAGCTGCAGGCCCTGTTGCACTGCACTCCCTTGGCGTTGTTTTGTGCTGGGGGTCGGGATGGCCAGCTCCTGCAATAGCACGTTGAAGCAGTCGATGGTCATCTGACGGGCTTCAGGACGATCTCGCAGCAGTTCCGCTGAAGCGGCCCGCATCTCCTGAAGAGCCACGTTGGTGGCGGCAAGGGAGCAGTTCTCCAGGAGGATGTCCCGCAGGCCGCGGGTGTTCACCGCAAGGATGCTGGGGTCTCCTGCCACCAGGGCATAGCCCACATAGCGCAGGAACCAACCCATGTCGCGCACCGACTTACGCATGAAGGCCGGGCCGTACTTGGCCACGCTGATGGCGTTGAAACCGGTGGGGAGCACAACCCGCACGTCGGCATCGCCGCTGGCACCTTCCAGAAGGCGGGTGAGAAAGTTGCCCCGCTTGGTGGTGTCGCTGTTGCCGGTGAAGGTGCGCACCGACTGTTCAAAAGCGGCTTGGTCGGACGCCAGGGGTGTGCCCTCCTGGCCACTGGTGCGTCTGGTCTCACCTGTTGTTAGAGGCGCTTCAAGAAAGGCGAGGGGTGTTCCTCCCACAAAAATTCTGTTGGCGGCGCGGGCCACGATGGCCTCGGCGTTGGCCGCAATGATCCGGGACGCTTCGATCCGGTCCTGACCGGTTCGGAAGAAGGTCACAAGATTGTCCAGTTCCCCGTTGTCTGGGAAACGGTCCTGCTGCTCTGCCTGACGGACGCTGGAGAGCGGCAGCGTGTCGAACAGTTGGGGAGACACGCGCGGGCTGCCGCTGCTGGCGGTCACTGTCATCGACGAAAGCAAGCCGGATCGCGCCACGTTACGGCTGCTGGGATGGCCCTCCGTGGCCCCATGAACAAATGTTTGCAGGCCTTGCGGTGCTGCAGGGGATCGACGGGTCTGACGTGAAAAGCTCGCAGGTGCCGAATCTGCGCTGCATGACACACCCCAAGCCCAGTGATGCTGCGACTCCCATGGTGAGTGCGTTTTATGACCGCTTTCCCTTCCCGGGGGATCCACTGCAGGACGGACCGCCACCGGGATACAACTGGCGTTGGTGTCATCGCAGCGTGTTGGCGGCGGTGCATGGGCGGATCCCCGTCGGGGTGGAGCAGCCGCGGATTCTCGATGCCGGCTGCGGCACCGGGGTCAGCACCGACTACCTCTGCTATCTCAACCCGGGAGCGGATGTGCTTGGGGTGGACATCAGTGATGGGGCCCTGGCGGTGGCGCGGGAACGATGCCAGCGCTCCGGGGCGGCCGAGCAGGTGACCTCCCTGCGTCAGGAGCAACGCAGTCTGCTGGACCTCGATGGGGAGGGCCCCTTCGACTACATCAACTCCGTGGGGGTGTTGCACCATCTGGATCAGCCCGAGGCCGGGCTGCACTCCCTTGCGGATCGTCTGGCTCCGTCCGGTCTTCTGCATCTCTTTCTTTACGCCGATGCAGGTCGCTGGGAGATCCATCGCACCCAGAAAGCCCTGAGCCTTCTGAATGCCGGCACAGGGGCAGAGGGCCTGCGTCTGGGCCGGGAGCTGTTCGAGACCCTCCCCGAGAGTAACCGGCTGGCCCGTCATCACCGCGAACGCTGGGCCGTGGACTGCGCTCCTGACGCGAATTTTGCGGATATGTATCTGCACCCGCAGGAGACTAGTTACAACCTTGAGCGTCTCTTCGCGTTCATCGAAACGGCGGGTCTGCATTTCGCCGGCTTCTCCAATCCGGAGGTCTGGGATCCAGCCCGCCTTTTGCAGGGAGAACTGCTAGAGCGAGCCCAGTCCTTGCCACCGCGTCAGCAGTGGGAGCTTGTGGAGCAGCTTGATCCCGACATCAGCCACTTCGAGTTCTTTCTCTCTGCGGCACCGGTGGAGCGAGCTCGCTGGAGTGATGAGGCCCTTGGCCTAGCCAGGGGTTTGGTTCAGCCCTGCCTCTGGGGGGAACCCGATTCAATTCTTGGTCGCAACATGGAGCCGATTCAGCTCAGTGATGCCGACCGCACCCTGTTGCGGACTGTCGCCGAGCAGCCGGAACAGACTCTGGGAGCCCTTGCGTCTCCTGATCAGATCCGCAATCTTGTGGACCGACAGCTGCTTCTGTTGCAGGAATAACAGCAGCGAACGCGTGATAGATTCCGCGCGCCAATTCAGGCAGCGCTTGGAAGATTTTTACCGTCTTCAACGTCGCCTGCTGTTGGCCACCGTTCTGGTGTCACTCGTCACGGTTCCGATCGTGGCCCTCACCATGAATCTTTCGGTGGCCGGCAGTGTTCTTGTGGGCTCCTGCGCCGGACTTCTGTACGTGCGCTTGCTGGCTCGCAGCGTGGCCCGGCTCAGTGACCAGTCCCGTGGACTGGGGCGTTTTCAGCTCATCGTTCCAACCCTGCTTGTGGTTGGTTCGGCCAAGCTGCCTCAGCTCGATCTGTTGCCGGCCTTCCTGGGATTCCTTCTCTACAAGCCCGCCCTGATTCTTCAGCACGTCTTCGACGACCGCTGAGTCTGAGCACTTTTCTCTGCACCCATGGCTTTGTTGCCCCTACCACTCCCGTTCGCTGAACTGGAAGTGGGTCACCACCTGTACTGGCAGATCGGCGATCTGTATCTGCACGGCCAGGTGTTCCTGAGCTCCTGGATCCTGATCGGCATCCTCCTTGCTGTGGTGCTTGTTGGCACCCGCGGGATGAAGCGTGACCCGATCGGTCTGCAGAACCTGCTCGAATTCCTCTGGAACTTCATCCGCGACATCGCCCGCGACAACATCGGCGAGAAGTACTACCGCGACTGGCTGCCGTTCATCGGCACCTTATTTCTGTTCATCTTCGTGAGCAACTGGGGTGGAGCCCTGATCCCTTGGAAGATCTTTGAACTCCCCGAGGGTGAGCTGGGTGCTCCCACCGCAGACATCAACACCACCGTGGCGATGGCTCTGTTGGTGTCACTGGCGTACTTCTATGCCGGCCTGAGCCGTAAGGGTCTGCGCTTCTTCGAGCTGTACGTGGAGCCGACCCCGATCATGCTCCCGTTCAAGATCATCGAGGAATTCACCAAACCTCTCTCCCTCTCCTTCCGTCTGTTCGGAAATATCCTTGCCGACGAATTGGCTGTGGGGGTTCTGGTGTATCTGGTGCCGCTGATCGTGCCCCTGCCTGTGATGCTTCTGGGTCTGTTCACCAGTGCCATTCAGGCTCTGATCTTCGCGACCCTGGCGTCCTTTTACATCGGTGAAGGCCTTCACGAGGCCCACTAAAACCGCCTTCCTCTATCGCCGGAGAACGGCAATCTGCTAAACACATCCGCGCGCAGGTCCGGCATTGCACCCGGGCCCGTTCCTTTGGGAATGTCCCTGCGCGGGGGGAACTGATCCCCAAGTCCATTCCGTACAGCGCTTCCCAGCGCTTCCCCTTACACCACCCAACATGGATTCCATCACCTCCGCCGCTTCCGTTGTGGCTGCTGGCCTGGCAGTCGGCCTCGCCGCCATCGGCCCTGGTATCGGTCAGGGCACCGCGTCCGGCGGCGCTGTTGAGGGCATCGCCCGTCAGCCCGAAGCCGAAGGCAAGATCCGCGGCACCCTGCTGCTGTCCCTGGCGTTCATGGAATCGCTGACCATCTACGGCCTGGTGGTGGCTCTGGTGCTCCTGTTCGCCAACCCCTTCGCCGGCTGATCAGTGCAGGGGGATCGCTGATCCCCCTGCTGAACTCCTTGTTTCGATTCCTTCCCAGTGCACCTTTCCATGACCTGGCTTCTGCTCGCTGAAGCAGGTGTTCCGGAGGGAGGTCTTTTCGACCTCGATGCCACCCTTCCGCTGATGGCGGTTCAGGTGGTTCTCCTCACCTTCCTGCTCAATGTCCTCTTCTTCCGTCCGGTCGGCAAGGTCGTGGAAGATCGTGAAGGCTATATCTCCACCAGTCGTGCTGATGCCAAACAAAAGCTTGCCCAGGTTGAACGCCTGGAAGCTGATCTGGTTGAACAGCTGAAAGGTGCTCGTCAGGCCGCTCAGGCCATGATCGTTGAGGCGGAACAAGAAGTTGATCGGCTTTACCGCGAAGCGCTGGTGCAGGCGGAAGCTGAAGCCAATCGCACCAAAGAGGAAACCCGTCGTGCAATCGAGGCCGAGCGTGAGTCCGCCCGCACCCAACTCAAGGGCCAGGTGGATCAGCTGAGCACCACGATCATCAACCGTTTGCTGGCCGCGTGATGACCCTCAATCTCAATCCGCTCGAGACCAATCTGGTCAACCTGGTCATTGTGATCGGTCTCCTGTTTTGGTTCCTGCGCGGGTTCCTTGGAGGAATCCTGGAACGCCGCCGCGCCGCCATTCTTCAGGAGTTGCAGGACGCTGAGTCCCGCCTGAAAACCGCCACCGAAAACCTGAGCCAGGCCCAGTCCGAGTTGGCTGCTGCCCAGCAGAAAGCCGAAAAGATTCGTGCTGATGGTCAGGCCCGCGCTGCAGGCATTTGTGCCGAAGGCGAGAAGCGCACCATTTCTGTGATGGCAGCCATCAAGGCCGGTGCCGATGCCGACGCTGAAGCCGACGCTGCTCGGATCAATGACAGCCTGCGTCGTGAGGCCGCTCTGGCGGCAATCGACAAGGCCCTTGCCGAACTGCCTAGTCGTCTTGATGCCAGTGCTCAGGCCAAGTTGATCGATTCCACCATCAAAAATCTGGAGAACGCCTGATGCCTCTCCTTAACTCTCTGGCCACCCCTTACGCCGAAGCGTTGCTTCAGGTCACTGAGGCCCGTGGTGAGTCTGAAACTGTTGCCGATCAATGCAAGCAACTGCTTGCGATCTGGAACGACTCGGAAGACTTCCGCGACGCCATGGTGTCTCCGGTTCTCGAGTCCGATGCCAAGAAGAAAGCTCTCAAGGCGCTTGTTGGTGAGAATGTCACTCCTTCAGTCTTCAACCTGCTGAAGGTGCTGGCTGACCGCCAACGACTCATAGCTTTTGATGCGGTGATGCTTCGCTATCTCGAGCTTTATCGGGAACAGCAAGGCATCACGCTGGCCCAGGTCCGCTCTGCTCAAAGCCTCACTGATGATCAACAGGCGGCACTGTCCAAAAAGGTGCAGGCCATGGCCGGCACCAACAAGGTCGACATCGACCTGAGTGTGGATCCGTCCCTAATCGGCGGTTTCGTCGTGAGTCTCGGATCTCAGGTGATCGACGCCAGCTTGTCTGGCCAGGTTCGTCGCCTTGGTCTGGCACTCGCCAAGGCGAGCTGACCTCACTCTTTCCTCTACCGCTCCTTCCTCCCCAACTCCCAGCTGGGCACACGCCATGGTTTCCATCCGTCCTGACGAGATCAGCGCCATCCTCAAGAAGCAGATTGAGGACTACGACAAGTCGGTTACCGTTAGCAATGTCGGTACCGTTCTTACCGTGGGCGACGGCATCGCCCGCGTTTACGGCCTGCAGCAAGCCATGGCCGGCGAACTCATTGAATTTGAGGACGGCACCGAAGGCATCGCCCTGAACCTCGAAGACGACAACGTCGGCGCGGTGCTGATGGGTGAGGGATACGGCATTCAGGAAGGCAGCACGGTGAAGGCCACCGGCAAGATTGCTGCTGTTCCCGTGGGTGAAGCCATGCTGGGCCGGGTGGTGAACTCCCTGGGCCGCGCCATCGACGGCAAGGGTGAAATCGCCACCAGCGAAACGCGCCTGATCGAATCCATGGCGCCCGGCATCATTCAGCGCAAGTCGGTTCACGAACCGATGCAGACCGGCATCACCGCCATCGACGCGATGATCCCCGTCGGCCGTGGCCAGCGCGAGCTGATCATTGGTGACCGCCAGACCGGCAAGACAGCTATCGCGATCGACACGATCCTGAACCAGGCGGATCAGGACATGATCTGCGTCTACGTCGCCGTGGGTCAGAAGGCTGCTTCCGTGGCCAACGTCGTTGAAGTGCTCCGCGAGCGCGGCGCTCTCGGCTACACCGTGATCGTGGCGGCAAACGCCTCCGAGCCCGCTGCGCTGCAGTACCTGGCCCCTTACACCGGTGCCACCATCGCCGAGTACTTCATGTACAAAGGCAAGGCCACCCTGGTGATCTATGATGATCTCTCCAAGCAGGCTGCTGCCTACCGCCAGATGTCGCTCCTGCTGCGTCGTCCGCCCGGTCGTGAGGCATACCCCGGTGACGTCTTCTACTGCCACAGCCGTCTGCTTGAGCGTGCAGCCAAGTTGTCTGACGCCATGGGCAAGGGTTCCATGACCGCTCTGCCGATCATCGAGACCCAGGCCGGTGACGTTTCGGCCTACATCCCCACCAACGTGATTTCGATCACAGACGGTCAGATCTTCCTCAGCTCCGACCTGTTCAACTCTGGTTTGCGTCCTGCGATCAACGTGGGTATCTCCGTGAGCCGGGTGGGCGGTGCTGCCCAGACCAAGGCCATCAAGAAGATTGCCGGCACCCTGAAACTGGAGCTGGCCCAGTTCGACGAGCTGGCCGCCTTCTCCCAGTTTGCTTCTGACCTGGATGCCTCCACCCAGCAGCAGCTGGAGCGCGGCAAGCGCCTGCGTGAGCTGCTCAAACAGCCTCAGTTCAGCCCCCTAATCCTGGCTGAGCAGGTCGCGATCGTTTATGCCGGTGTGAAGGGCCTGATCGACGACGTCCCCGTCGACAAGGTCGTCGACTTCTCCCGTGAACTGCGTGAGTACCTCAAGTCCAACAAGGCTGAGTTCATCACCGAAATCCAGGAGAAGAAGGTGATGCGTCCTGAGGCTGAAGCGATCCTCAAGGACGCCATCACCGAAGTCGTGTCCACCATGGTCGCTTCTGCGGCCTGACGGAGCTGCCGACATGGCGAATCTCAAGGAAATCCGAGACCGAATTAAGTCGGTCAAAAACACCCGCAAGATCACCGAGGCCATGCGCCTGGTGGCTGCGGCCAAGGTGCGCCGTGCCCAGGAGCAAGTGCTCCGCAGCCGTCCCTTCGCGGATCGGCTGGCGCGGATCCTGGAAAACCTCCAGTCCCGCATGCGCTTCGAAGCGGCTGCATCTCCCCTGATGCAGCAGCGCGATTTGGAGACCATCACCCTTGTGGCGGTTACAGGTGATCGCGGCCTGTGCGGTGGCTACAACGCCAATATCATCAAGCGCACGGAACAGCGTTTCGCTGAGCTGAAGGGCAAGGGCTTCGATGTGAAGTTGCTGCTGATCGGCACTAAAGCGATCGGCTACTTCACCCGTCGTGACTACCCGATCCAGGCCACCTTCTCCGGCCTGGAACAGGTGCCCACCGCCGATGAGGCCAACACGATCTCCACAGATCTGCTGGCTGAATTCCTGACTGAAAGCACCGATCGGGTGGAGCTGATCTTCACCAAGTTCATCAACCTGGTGAGCTGCAAGCCTGTGGTTCAGACTTTGCTGCCCTTGGATCCTCAGGACATCGCTGATCCTGAGGATGAGATGTTCCGTCTCACCACCAAGGACGGTCTCCTGACTGTGGAGCCCGGTGCAGGCCCTGCCAACACCGAGCCGAAGATTCCTTCGGATATCGTGTTTGAGCAGACCCCCGAACAGCTGCTGAATGCACTGCTCCCCCTGTACCTGCAGAACCAGATGCTGCGTTCCCTGCAGGAATCGGCAGCCTCCGAGCTGGCGAGCCGGATGACGGCCATGAACAATGCCAGCGATAACGCTAAGGAGTTGGCCAAGACCCTGACTCTCGACTACAACAAGGCCCGTCAGGCCGCGATTACCCAGGAGATTCTGGAAGTTGCAGGCGGCGTCGCAGCGGTCGGCTGATCAACGCGATCGATCTTGGAAAGCCGGTTCTTCGGAGTCGGCTTTTCTTGCCTTGTTTACGGTTGAGCGGAGGGGTTTCTCAGGGTGTCGGCGTGCTTCAGCTTCATCAGCTCTTCCCCACCGTGGTGGCAACGACGCAACTGCCTCTCGACCCCCTGCAGCAGGCGTCCTGCATGCAGGCTCTGCTGAGGCTTCGCGGCGAGGCCGAGGGCAATCTCAGTGAGGGGTGTGCCTGGACGGGTGACCTGCATGGGGTGTGGCAGCTCCATCAACAGGAGCCCTTTCAGGCCCTGGCTCAATTGGTGGTGGATCAGGCCTAGAGCTATCTCGATTCACTGGGCTTCGCCCGAAGCCAAGTGGCCCTGCATCTGCAGCGTTGCTGGCCTGTGATCAGCGATTGGGATCAAGCGGTTGGCCGCCACCATCACCCCAATGCCCATCTCAGTGCTGTTCTCTACCTCTCGGGCACGGGCTCGAGAGAGGAGGGCGTCTTACGGTTGCATGCGCTCCATAAACCCAACGAGTTGGTGGCGGGTTTGGCGGTCGGCTACGGCGGCCCGATTGCTGAAGGCCACTCGTTGAATCAGTCCCACTGGGATCTGGCCCCACGCCCGGGTTTGCTCGTGCTGTTTCCATCGAGCCTGCAGCACAGCGTTCTGCTCAACGACGACCAAGACGAGCTGCGCTGTTCTATCAGCTTTGATTTCGTGCTGACAGCACCAGCGCAGGGTGGTTCTTCGGAGTATCTGGCGCCCCACCCCCGCCATTGGGACTCGCTGGACGAGCCCATTGCCTGAGAGAATGCGGCCTCTTCCTTGTTGAGCCCGGCATGTCCGACGTGGCTACTTACACCGTCCGCGCCGAGTTCGAAGGCGAAAATCACACCTTTTCCTGCCGCGCCGACCAGACGGTGCTGAATGCTGCTGAGGCCGCTGGCATCGCCCTTCCCAGCTCCTGCTGCTCCGGGGTCTGCACCACCTGTGCTGCGGTAATCAGCGAGGGCAGTGTTGAGCAGCCCGATGCCATGGGTGTGAAAGGTGAGCTGCAGCAGCAGGGTTACAGCCTGCTGTGTGTAGCCCTCCCGAGGGCCGACCTCACCCTCAAGGCGGGGCAAGAGGATGTGCTCTACGAAGCCCAGTTCGGTCAATATCAGAAGTGAGGCTCACCAGCCTGCAACGCCAATTATTCTGGCCCGCAGATGTGCCATTGGTGGAGCTGCGCAGCTGGATCCGTGAGCAGTTGGCTGAAGAGGGTGATGTGCTGCGTTGGGCCCTCACCGCGGTGGGCTCCAGCGCCGATTGTGGTCGAACCCTTCAAGTGGAGGCAGTGATCAGCGAATGAGCTCGGCACCGATGCCAACGCTGATGCTGGTGCCGACGGGTATCGGTTGTGACATCGGTGGTTACGCCGGTGACGCTTTGCCGTCTGCACGATTGCTAGCTGCAGCGAGCGGCTGCCTGATCACCCATCCCAATGTGATTAACGGGGCCTCGCTTTATTGGAGCGATTCCCGCGTGCACTACGTGGAGGGCTATGGCCTCGATCGTTTTGCCGTGGGTGAGTGGGCCCTGCGGCCGGTGCGGAGGCAGCGAATCGGTTTGCTGCTGGATGCCGGGATTGAACCAGAGCTGGCCCAGCGCCAGATTCAGGTGGCTGAGGGCTGCCGTGCCAGCTTGGGTTTGGATATCGGCCCTGTGATTTCAACGGATGCTCCGCTCGAGGTGACGCTCGAGCGCGGTGCCAGTGGCGCCAGCTGGGGGCGCCTGGGTTGTCCCGATGCCTTGTTGCGTGCTGGTGAAGGCTTGAAGCAGGCCGGGGCAACGGCGATCGCGGTGGTGGCGCGCTTCCCGGAGGATCCGGAGAGTGAGGAGTTGGCGGCCTATCGCCAGGGCAGTGGCGTGGATGCTCTGGCCGGTGCTGAAGCGGTGATCAGCCACCTGCTGGTGCAGCACCTGCAGATCCCCTGTGCCCACGCGCCCGCTTTGGACCCCTTGCCCCTGGACCCCCAGCTGGATCCAAGAGCGGCGGGTGAGGAGCTCGGTTACACCTTCCTGGCCTGCGTGCTGGTGGGGCTGAGCCGGGCACCGAATCTGGTGATCGGCGAGCGGCAACCCGGCGATCTTGGCGCGGAGCAATTGGGGGCTGTTGTTGTTCCCGAAGGAGCCCTGGGGGGGGAGGCGGTGCTGTCCTGTGTGGAGCGTAATTTGCCCGTGGTCTGCGTGGCCAATCCATCGGTGCTGTCGGTCACCGCCGACACCCTTGGCTTGAGCCAGAGCGTTCTTCAGGCCAGCAGTTACAGCGAGGCAGCAGGTTTGGTGCTGGCGCTGCGGGAGGGATTGAGTCCGGTGTCTCTGGGCCGGCCACTCCCAGCGTTGCAACGGTTGGACTGATGCCTGGCGGTTTCGGTAGAGCTCTCGATCAGAGCCCTTGCCCCTGTGGGGGTGGTGTTTATCGCAGCTGCTGCGGGCCCTTGCATCGCGGTGATCAGCGTGCTGAAACGGCTGAATAGTTGATGCGCTCCAGGTATTCAGCCTTTGCGCGTGGTGACATCGACTATTTACTGGCCACCCATCCCGAGCCGGATGTTCCAGCACAGCAGCAGCGCCGTTCCCTGGAGCGGAGTTGCCGGCAGAGCCGTTGGCTCGGCTTGACTGTGCTTGCTGTCAGCGCAGGTGATCCGCGTGATCTGGAGGGAACGGTGCAGTTCGAAGCCCGTTATCGCGGTGGGGTGCTCAAGGAAACCTCCCTGTTTCAGCGTCGCGATGGCGCAGACGATGGCCCTTGGCTCTACACGGGGGCACTCCAATTGTAGGGCTAACGCAGGCAGGCCATCGGATGCCGCGGCGGCACCCCCAATGCTTTGGCCACGCCGGGGTGGCAGACCGATCCTAGCACCGTGTTTAAGCCGGAGATCAGTTCAGGACGTTCAGTGACAGCCTCCTCCAGTCCTCGTCCGGCGATGCCCAGGATGTAGGGGAGGGTCACGCTCACCAGGGCTTCAGTGGAGGTGAACGGCACTGCTCCCGGCATGTTGCCCACGGCATAGTGCTGCACGCCGTGAATGCTCACGGTGGGATCGCGGTGGGTCGTCTCCTGGCTGGTGGCGATGCAGCCCCCCTGGTCGATCGCCACATCCACGATCACCGAACCGGGGCGCATTTGCTGCACCATCTCCTCGTCCACCAGGGTGGGGGCGCGCCCGCCGGGAGTGAGCACGGCTCCGATCACCAGATCCGCCGTCGGCACCAACCGTTCCAACAGCCCGCGGCTGCTCACCACACTCATCAACCGGCCGCGTCGGTCGGCCTCGAGGCTGCGCAACCGCTGGGGCGAGCGGTCGAGCAGCAATACCTCGGCAT
>NZ_JBGKDP010000239.1:0-7386 GCF_042954245.1 Parasynechococcus sp. | reverse complement strand
CCGCTGGCGCCCCAGGGGCGCCAGCGGCTGCAGCAGGGGCGCTGGGAGCAGGGTGCTGGGGGCATGGGGTGAGGCGGCTTTGTCAAGGAAGCGTTCCAGCATCGACAGTTCCTGGTCGGTGCCCAGGGCCGCCTGCATCCCCTTTAGAGCCGCCACCACAGCACGCCCCGTGCGCCCATGTGGCACGAAGGCGCTGAAGCTGCCCAGCAGCACCACCGCCTCGGCCTGCGCCAGAACAGCTGCCGGCAGCAGATGCAGCCCCAGGGAGTGGGCGATTAACAGGTTGCGTCCTGGGCCAGGGGTCCATGCCGGAGCAACGGCCTCACCGCCGCCGTAGCCCCGGTCTGCGCTGGACCATCTCGCTCCCCCGTCTTCAAAGCATTGACGCCAATGGGACCAGGTACCGGCCTGGCCAGCCCAACCATGCATCGCCAGGACCTGCATCATCGAGAGCCGAGGGCTGCGAGCAATTGCTCCAATGTGCCCTCTGGCAAGTCCCGCCGCAGCACCAGGCGCAAACGGGCGGTTCCCTCCGGCACGGTGGGCGGCCGGATCGCCACCGATAGCAGACCCGCGTGCTCCAGCTGTTGCTGGAGGTCGAGCGCGTCTTGGTCGTCACCAACTAACAGGGGGAGCACGGGGCCGTGCCCTGCTGGTTTCGCCCAGCCCTGGTGCGCCAGATCTGTCCTCCAGCGTTCCGAGCGCTGGCTCAGCTCTCTTCCCCAGTTGGGGTTGGCTTGGATCAAGCGCAGGGCAGCTTGGGCTCCAGCCACCAACGGTGGGGCCAGAGCCGTAGTGTAGCGGAAAGCCCCACTGGTTTGAAGCAGCCGCTCCATCGTGGTGTGCTCCCCAGCCAGAAACGCACCTCCGCTGCCGAAGGCTTTGCCGAAGGTGCCGCACACCAAGGCCACAGGCTGTTGGAGTCCATGGCAAAGCCCGCGGCCGCCGGGCCCCAGGACTCCAAGGCCATGGGCTTCGTCCACCAGCAGCTGTGCACCGTGGTGGGCACAAAGGTCGGCCATACCCTGCAGATCGGGGCTGCTGCCTTCCATGCTGAACAGGCTTTCAGTTACCACCAGAGGCGGTCGCGTTGTCGGCTTAAGCCGCTGCAGCCGCTGGCCGAGATCTTCAAGATCGTTGTGGGCAAAGCGTTGTAGCCGCGCCCCACTGGTGCGGACGCCGGCCAGAAGCGAGTGGTGGATCAGCCGATCCACCAACACGGTGGTGTGCCGGTCACTCAGGGCCGTTAGGGCGGCGATGTTGGCTTGAAATCCGCTGGGGAACAGCAGCACCCGGTCCCGGTTCAGCCAGGTGGCGAGGGCTGCCTCCAGGTCCAGATGGCGCGGTCGGGTTCCTGTGATCAGGCGAGATCCACCGGCACCAACGCCATCGGAGGCCATGGCCTCCGTTGCCGCTGCGAGTACATCGGGGTGGCGGCTCAGCCCGATGTAGTCGTTGCTGGCCAGATCAACGAGCTGGCCAGCTCCGGCGGGATCCTGCAGCTGCCAGGGCTCCTGGCCGGAGGTCAAGCTCCGCAGGCGGCGGCGGGCTGGATGGATGGGAGAAGCGTGGTCCCGCATCACAACAGTCTGGAATCCGTCCTGATCAAGGATGGCCGCAGTCCTCTGATCGTCATGTCCTGGGAGCGTTTCACTCTGCTGTTTCCGCTTTGGACGTTGCTGGGAGCTCTTCTGGCGCTGCTGCATCCCCCGCTGTTCATCTGGTTCAAAGGGCCACTGATCGCCCTTGGGTTCGGCGTAATCATGCTGGACATGGGCGTCGGGCTGACACCCGCTGACTTCGTGCGGGTTGGTCGGCGACCCCGCGCCATGCTGCTGGGGGTGCTGGTGCAGTTCTTGGTGATGCCGGCCCTCGCCGCTGTGATCGCGGCGGCCCTGCACCTGCCTGCGCCGCTTGCGGTGGGGTTGATTCTGGTCGGCCGTGGCGACGTGGCGCTCTTGGTGGTCATGACCACGATCAGCACCCTGGCAGCGGTTGTGTTGACCCCGCGTCTCACGCAGGTGCTGGCCAGTCAGTACGTGCCAGTGGACGGTTGGGTCCTTTTCCTGGCCGTGCTTCAGGTGGTGCTGTTGCCCGTCACCGTTGGGGTGGTGCTCAAGCGTAGCCTGCATGGCATGGCATGGGATGGCGGATTGAGCCTGTGATGCCTCCCCTGGCGGTGATGGCCATCGTGATGATCGTCTCCAGCATCGTGGGCAGCCAGACGGCTGTGCTGCTCCAACAGGGGCCCATGCTGATCCTGGCTTGCCTGCTGTTGCATGGCGGCGGCTTTCTGCTCGGCTGACTGATTCCTCGGCTGGCGGGGCAGACCGTGCAGGCCCAGCGAACCATCAGCATTGAGGTGGGCACGCAGAACTCAGGACTCGCCGTGGTGCTCGCCCGCAGTGGCGGGTTTGCCAGTCTCCTCACGGCGCTGCCGAGTGCCATCTCTGCGGTGATTCACTGCCTGATCGGCAGCGCCCTTGCGGCCGTCTGGAGGCGTCGCTCGCCTTAGTCGGTCGCCCTAGGTCGAGCCCCCTTCGTGGAGTTCGAGCAGCAGGCGGGCGGCAAGGCCACGAGAGATGCGTCGTGCTATGAACAGATCACAGATCCAGGTGAACAGCGGTGGGGCATCGGTAGTGGATGCCAGGCGCTGTTCGAGGGCCTTCAGCTCCTTGACGTCGCGGCAGTCCCGCAGAGCATCGATCAGGGTGTCCTCCGCCGGCCACGGTTTGGTGAGCTGAGTGCTGGTCACAGGTAGTGGCACTCGTTCCCCTCTGTCATGGCACTAGAGGAGTGCCCCTGTCACCCTTCGCCTCTGCTGAGGCACGCACAAAAAACCTGGTGGGCCTACCAAGGCTCGAAGCATTCTCTTCATTATTTTTTATGATCTGGCTTGGTTCCGTCAAAGGAGGTCGGCACATCTGATTAATTGCATTGGCGTGGCTTATCGCTTGTTTGAAAAGAGAGCTCAGCCAGGCTCCTTAAGATCATTCGATGAACCAATCGACACCGGCCACGCCCCGATCCGAGCCCGATGTCGATCGCAGTGCCCCACTGAATCCCTCAGCAATCTTTCCCTTCCCGCTGGATGATTTCCAGCTAGAGGCCATGGATGCTCTCAACCAGGGACATTCGGTCGTGGTCAGTGCCCCCACAGGATCCGGCAAAACCCTGATCGGGGAATACGCCATTCATCGCGCTCTGGCCCATGGCCAGAAGGTCTTTTACACCACACCGCTGAAGGCTCTCTCCAACCAGAAACTGCGCGATTTCCGCGATCAGTTCGGTGCGGAGAACGTGGGCTTGATGACCGGTGACCTCAGCGTGAATCGCGAGGCCTCCATCGTGGTGATGACCACGGAGATCTTCCGCAACATGCTCTATGCCGAGGCGGATGAGCACGACGATCCTCTGGCCGATGTGGAAGCCGTGGTGCTCGATGAGTGCCACTACATGAACGACTCCCAACGCGGCACGGTCTGGGAGGAGTCGATCATTCACAGCCCACCGACGGTGCAGCTGGTGGCGCTCTCCGCCACCGTGGCCAATGCTGGGCAGCTGACCGACTGGATCGAGAAGGTTCATGGTCCGACCACGTTGGTGATGAGTGATCACCGGCCGGTACCGCTGCAGTTCAGCTTCTGCAGTGCCAAGGGGTTGCATCCATTGCTGAACGACGCCGGAACGGGCTTGCATCCCAACTGCAAAGTCTGGCGCGCGCCCAAGGGGCACAAGCGCAAAGGGCGTTCCCAGAGGCCGCCGCAACCCGAGCCACCGCCGATCAGCTTCGTTGTGGCTCAGATGGCTGAGCGGCAGATGCTCCCGGTCATCTATTTCATCTTCAGCCGCCGCGGCTGTGACAAAGCGGTGCGGGATTTGGGGGTGCAGTGCCTGTTGACCCAGGAGGAGCAGGCGCTGATCAAGGAGCGCTTAACCGCTTACAGCCACGACAACCCCGAGGCTGTTCGGGATGGAATTCACGCTGATGCACTGCTGCGGGGCATCGCTGCCCACCATGCCGGTGTTTTGCCCGCCTGGAAGGAGTTGATCGAGGAGCTCTTCCAGCAGGGGTTGGTGAAGGTGGTCTTTGCCACGGAGACCCTGGCGGCGGGCATCAACATGCCGGCCCGCAGCACGGTGATTGCGGCCCTCTCCAAGCGCACCGAACGGGGGCATCGCCCGCTGATGGGCAGTGAGTTCCTCCAGATGGCCGGTCGAGCCGGGCGGCGTGGCCTCGACTCTCAGGGCTACGTCGTGACGGTGCAAAGCCGGTTCGAAGGTGTGCGTGAAGCAGGTCAGCTGGCGACGAGTCCCTCCGACCCCCTGGTGAGCCAGTTCACCCCCAGCTACGGCATGGTTCTCAATCTGCTGCAGCGTCACGATCTGGCCAAGGCCCGGGAGCTGGTAGAGCGCAGCTTTGGCCGCTATCTGGCGGGGCTTGACCTCGTGGAGGACGAGGAGAATCTCTCCCAGCTGCGGTTGCAACTCAGCCAGCTGGAGGGCGTCGCTGGCGACATTCCCTGGGAAGACTTTGAGGACTACGAAAAAATGCGCGGGCGGCTCCGAGAAGAGCGGCGCTTGCTACGCATCCTCCAGCAGCAGGCCGAGGAGACGCTGGCCAACGAGCTGACGATGGCTCTTCAGTTCGCCAGCACCGGCACCTTGGTCAGCCTCAAATCGCCGCAGCTGCGCGGGCGCGTCGCGCCCGCGGTGATCGTTGAGAAGGTGAAGGGGCCAGGGCAGTTCCCGCTGCTGCTCTGCCTGACCGATGAAAATGTCTGGATCCTGCTGCCTTGTCAGGCCGTGGTGAGCATCCACGCGGAGCTCAGTTGTCTGCAGGTGGACGGGCTGGAGGTTCCGGAGCTGTCCCGTTCCGGCGAGTTGCGCCATGGCGATCAGGCAAGTGGTGGTTTGGCGTTAGCCGTGGCCCACATGGCCCGGCGCCACGACATGACCACCCCGCAATACGACCTGGCAGGCGAGGTGTTGACCCAGGCGAGGCTCGTGCGGGATCTCGAGCAGGAGCAGGAGCAGCATCCTGCCCATCGCTGGGGAGATCGCAAACAACTGAAGAAGCACCGCCGGCGCATGGAAGATCTGGAACTGGAGATCGCTGAACGGCAACAGCTGCTGCATCATCGGGCCAACCGTCACTGGGAGACCTTCCTGGCCTTGATGGAGATCCTGCAGCATTTCGGATGCCTCGATGAGCTGGATCCCACGGAGATCGGCCGCACCGTTGCTGCCTTGCGGGGCGACAACGAACTCTGGCTGGGGCTGGCTCTGATGAGTAGGCATCTCGATGACCTCTCCCCCCCAGATCTGGCGGCGGTGTTCGAGGCGATCAGCACAGAGGTCAACCGTCCCGACCTGTGGAGTGGCTTCCCGCCGCCTGCGGCGGCAGAGGAAGCTCTTCAGGATCTGTCGGGTCTGCGTCGCGAGCTGCTGCGGGCCCAGGAACGCGCCGGTGTGGTGGTGCCTGCCTGGTGGGAGCCCGAGCTCATGGGCCTTGTGGATGCCTGGGCGCGGGGAACGTCCTGGAGCGATCTGATCGCTAACACGTCCCTAGATGAGGGTGATGTGGTGCGAATCATGCGCCGCACCGTGGACCTTCTGGCCCAGGTGCCCTACTGCGAAGCGATCAGCGAGCAATTGCGAAGCCATGCCCGTCAGGCTTTGAAAGCGATCAACCGCTTCCCCGTGGCCGAGGCCGAGGATCTGGTGCCGCCTTCCTCTGTGCTCAACCCGGCAACGGAGCGGGCGGCCTGAGCTCAGGCGTCCGGAGCGGCCATGGCGCCCGGATTCACCTGCTGATCAAAGTCTGCTTCGGTGATGTGGCCGAGCTCCAAGGCCGCCTGCTTCAGCGTCAGCCCCTGACGGTGTGCATGCTGAGCGATGCCACTGGCCTTCTCATAACCGATGCTCGGGGTCAAGGCGGTGACCAGCATCAGGGAACGATCCACGAACCGCTGAATCTGCTCCCGATCCGGCTCCAAGCCCTCCACCAAGTTCTGGCGGAAGCTGGTCATGGCGTCCTTGAGCATGCGGATCGACTGCAGCAGGTTGAAGCCGATCAAGGGCTTGTAGACATTCATCTGCAGATGGCCGCCTGCGCCAGCGGCTGCCACGGCGCCATCGAGTCCGATCACTTGGGTGCAGACCATGGCCATGGCTTCGCACTGGGTGGGATTGATTTTCCCCGGCATGATCGAGCTGCCGGGTTCGTTGGCGGGCAGCCGCAACTCCCCCAGACCCGCCCGGGGGCCACACCCAAGCAAACGCACATCGTTAGCGATGCGGAGCAGGGCCACCGCCAGCAGGCGAAGTTGGCCCATCGCATGGACGAGGGCGTCATGGCCGGCCATCACCGCGAACAGGTTCTCAGCGGGGCGGACTTCGATGCCAGCGACTCGGCTCAGCTCCTTCGCCACGTCATAACGGAAGCCCGGCGGCGTGTTCAACCCCGTGCCCACCGCGGTGCCCCCCAGGGGAAGATCGCCAAGGCTGACCAGACAGTCCTCCAGCCAAACCTGGGCTTGTTTGAGTTGATCCCGCCAGGCGGCGACCTCATCACCAAGGCGTAGCGGCACCGCATCCTGCAGATGGGTGCGGCCAATCTTGACGACTGGCATCCAGGCCTGGGCTTTGACATCCAAGGCCTGCACCAGGGCATCGAGCGCCGGTAAAACACCATCCTTCAGTTGCTTGGCTGCGGCGACATGGATGGCTGCGGGAAACACATCATTGGTGGATTGCGACCGATTGACGTGGTCATTTGGGTGCACTGGGCTGTGACTGCCGAGTGCGGTGCCTGAGGCCTGAGACGCCAGATTGCTGATCACCTCGTTGATGTTCATGTTGATCTGGGTTCCGCTTCCGGTCTGCCAGACCCGCAGCGGGAACTGATCGTTGTGCTCGCCAGCGGCAATGGCATCGGCCGCCGTGCAGATCAGCGCAACCTGTTGAGGGCTCAGAAGCGCATGCTGGCCGTTCACCATGGCGCAGGAGCGCTTGATCCAGGCGAGGGCCTGGATGATCTCGAGCGGGATCCGTTCGTCGCTGATGGCGAAGTTCTGTAGCGACCGCTGGGTCTGGGCTCCCCAGAGCGCCTCGGACGCCACCTCAATGCCCCCCAGGCTGTCGGTTTCAATCCTGAACGGCTGCATCATCGGATCCTCGGCGCGATCGAGCGGTGCCTCGATCATCCGTGATCACTGTCTGTTGGTCGCCTGAATCAACGGTTCGGTATTGTCCCGTCAAATTTCACCGTTCTCATACCCAATCTGCCGCCGTCATATCTCGCCTGCTCGCGCACTTTGTTGCACCACTCCTGATGGGACAGGTACCAGCGCACGGTCTCCGTTAAGCCCTGTTTCACATCGT
>NZ_JBGKDP010000238.1:0-8147 GCF_042954245.1 Parasynechococcus sp. | reverse complement strand
TGGTTGACCCCGGTCTTGCCACCGATCGACGCATCGACCATGGCCAGCAGGGTTGTGGGCACCTGCACCACCTGGATGCCCCGCAGCCAGGTGGCTGCCGCAAAACCGGTCATGTCCCCCACAACGCCGCCGCCGAGGGCCACCATCAAGGAGCTGCGTTCGAGCTTGGCGTTGTAGGCCGCATCGTGGATCTCCGCCACCGTGGCGGGTGTCTTCTGGTGTTCGCCCGCGTCAATCACCAACAGCTCCACGCTGAAACCTGCCTCTTTCAGGCTGTTCAGGCAGGCGTCGCCATAGGGGGTGGCGACATCCGGGTTGCTGACCACCAGCACTCGCCGACCAGGCCGCACCCCGGCATCCAGCATCTGCTGACCAAGCCTGGCCAGGCCGCCGTCTCCAATCACCACCTCGTAGGGATTGCGCTCCAGCGCAACGCGGATGTGATGCAACGGGGTGATTGTGGTCATGAAACCGTTGGAACCCACCTACTCTCACAACAGTGTCGCTGGTCCTGTGCGCGAGAGATCAGTGCGCAACTCCCTTTTGGCCTGGGCGTTCCTGCTGCCGGCGGTGGTGCTGATCAGTGTGTCGGTGCTGGTGCCAGCCTTAATGGCTCTGGTGATGAGCTTCACCGCCACCGGGCTTGATGTCAGTGAGCCCTTGCGTTTTGTGGGTTTGGCCAATCTGGAGCGCTTGCTGTCAGATCCGATGGCGCGGCAGGTGTTGGTCACCACCTTCTTCTATCTGATCGGTGTGGTGCCGCCTATCGTTTTGGGGGCGCTGGCGCTGGCGGTGCTGGTGAATCAGGGTTTGCCCGGTCGTTCCCTGTTGCGGAGTGCTTTCTACACCCCCGTGTTGGTGTCGATCGTTGTTGCAGCAATCGCCTTTCGCTGGCTGTATGCCGAGAACGGACTGATCAATGGATGGTTGAGCGCCCTGCTCGGTGATGCCTTCAGCCCGATTGCTTTTCTCACCACGCCGCAGTTGGCCCTGCCTGCCGTGATGTTGGTGACCCTCTGGAAAGGACTGGGTTATTACATGGTGATCTTCCTGGCGGGTCTGCAGGGCATTCCTCAGGAGCTCTACGAGGCAGCGGAGCTGGATGGCAGCGAGGGCTGGAGAAAGCATCTCGACATCACCCTGCCCTTGATGAGGCCCTACGTGACCCTGGTTGCTGTGGTGTCGTCGATCGCGGCCACCAAGGTGTTCGAGGAGGTGTTCCTGATGACCCAGGGAGGTCCTGCTGATGCCACGCGAACCATCGTTTATTACGTGTACGACCAGGCCTTTGCCGAGTTGGAGATCAGCTACGCCTGCACCCTGGGCCTGGCCCTGTTCCTGTTGGTGTTGCTGTTCACCATGATCCGGTTGGCCTTTGCCGGCGATCGGTCGCTGATCTGACGCTGTCATCGACCCTGCAAAATGGCAAGCTGCAGAAATCAGCTCGGACACGATGATCGGCGTTGTGGGGGGTGGTCAGCTCGCACGGATGCTTGTGCAGGCCGCCGCGCAACGCGAGGTTCCGATCGCCGTTCAAACATCCAATGCAGCGGATCCCGCCGCTGGCTTGGCCTCGCGTCTCGTTACAGCAGATCCGAGAGATGTGGCTGGGACGCGGGAGCTGGTGGTGGGCTGTGACGGCATCACCTTTGAGAACGAGTGGGTCAACATCGATGCCCTTTTGCCGCTGGAGCAGCAGGGGGTTCGTTTCCAGCCCTCCTTGGCTGCACTCTCGCCCCTGGTCGACAAACTCTCTCAACGTCAGTTGTTGGACGACCTGGCGATTCCCAGCCCGCTCTGGTGTCCGCTGAGCCTGATTTCACCGGCCCAACCTGCGCTTCTTCAGGGTTGGACCTTCCCCGTCATGGCCAAGGCCTCCCGCGGGGGATACGACGGCAAGGGCACGGTGGTGTTGCACGACATCGATGCCCTTGCGCAGTTGCTGCGGGCGGCCCCGGCCGATGATTGGCTGTTGGAATCCTGGGTGGACTACGAGTTGGAGCTGGCCCTCGTGGTCAGCCGTGATCAGCGTGGCCGGATACGTCATTTCCCCCTGGTGCAGACCCACCAGCACCAGCAGGTTTGTGACTGGGTTCTTGCGCCGGCACCGGTGGATCCTTCAGTGGCGGCCTTGGCCTACAACGTTGCTGCATCGCTGATGACGAAGCTCGGCTACGTGGGGGTTTTGGCTCTGGAGTTCTTCTACGGGCCAGCCGGCCTTCAGGTGAATGAGATCGCCCCACGCACCCACAACTCTGGTCATTTTTCGATCGAGGCTTGCACCAGCAGTCAGTTTGATCAGCAGCTCTGCATCGCTGCCGGTCTGCCTGTGCCTGATCCCGAGCTCAAAAGCTGCGGTGCCTTGATGGTCAACCTTCTGGGCCTGGATCCGGAGCGCCATACTCCCCTGGATCGGCGGCTTAAGGCGCTTGAAGAGATTCCAGGTGTTCACCTGCACTGGTACGGCAAGTCACCGGAAACATCGGGGCGCAAGTTGGGGCATGTGACGCTGCTGCTCGAGGGCAATACGGTTTCGAAGCGGCGTGATGAGGCCGAGTCAGCACTTGCCGCCATTCGCCGGATCTGGCCCCTCGAAGGCGAGAGTCAGGTCTAGGCTTTGTAGCGAACTGCTGTGTTGGTGACGGCCTTTTTCTAGTGCTCTGATCTGACTCTCTTTCGACTTGGGGAGACTGTCGTGACGGTGACGTAGACCGGCCATGTAGCCGGAAACGAAACCCCCACTTTGTCGCCCCTTCTGGTTCTTCCAGGTCGACCACTGGGGCTCGCACGGCATGGTGGTTCACCCTCTTCAATGTTTTGACTAGGTTGATGCCTTGAATGCGTTCCAAGCCATCAGAAAATCAATATTCTTAAGTTTGAACGTAGATATCTATGAAATTTTTAGTTTGAGATTTGCCTCTCTAAGTGACCCCCCTTTCCTTGCCACTTGTTGCTATCTAAAAGTATTCAAACTTCTTAGTTGGCCAAGCCTCGCATCAGTGAAGACTCAATCACAAAAAATAAAAGGAAGAACGAACCGATGCCGATCACCAGAATTTTTCCGTTCATGCTGTGACTCTTGTTTGAGCCGGACTCTAGATTCGTTTTGTCTGGATTGGGGTAGATCGGCTTTGTAGGTCTAGCTCTCGGAATGGTTGAACTCTTGCAGCGCGTACTGGGCAAGGCATTTGTTTTTGTCGGTGTCGGTCAGTGCGATGGTGGTCACGCTCTGATGCCAGTTTCGGCGGTTGATCAATTCGTTGAATTCGGTCAAAGCGTCTTCAAGGTCGTCGAAGCAGCCCATACTCTCCGTTGTTTGTTGTCCTCGTTTGACGGCAATTTCTAGGGGCATGATTCGATTGCTGCAGATCTCAAAGGTTACCCCTGTGCCGTTGCGTAGTCGGTGATGCTTACTGTTGTGTGAACAGAGCTTGTCATTGCTTTGTCTATCCTTAGCATTTGATTGGTTGCATTGCTGCGATGCGTGATCCACGCCTGGATGAACTCATCCAAATGGAAACCTGAGATTGGTGGAAAGCTCAGGTTTTTTATTTGCACGAAAAGAAAGATTATGCTGATGCAGAGGCTCTATTTATGGAATTCAAAATTCCTGCATCTGATGCTAATGATTGATGCGATTGTGCATTGATCCAGGCAAGAGATCTGGTCGATGCAATGATGCTGGAGCCAACAGTTGAACCCAGTTCGTTCTCCAATTGAGTTGGTTGAGTGTCAGTTTTGTCTTCATTTCTCTCACCTGTTTTCGGGCTGACGGCCGGCGTGTTGCTTGCTGATTGTTCTGGGGGCTCCGCAGCTGAGGCTGTCTCCTTTCTGCCGGATAACACTGAAGTTGCATGCCGGGCCATCCTTCCCCAATGTTTCCGTCGCTCCGATTGGGCGAATCTCTGTGCCCGTGAACCCAGCGTCGCTGCTGGTCATCCTCAGGCCTGTCGGGATCCCGCGTTCGAGCCAGGCCAATCCTCTCAGGGGCGGTGATGCAGAACCGCCTGTTCCAGGTCAGGTCGACTCATCGACGTCACCACAAAGACTTCCTGGGCAGATGTCCCCTTGCGGGCCACCAGCTTGTACCCTCCCTTGATCGGGGTAGACACCCGCAGCTGCAGCTCGGGGCTGCGGCCACGCACACGGCTGATCACGGCAGGGATGATCGTCTGGATATCCGTCTCATGGGACAAGGCCTCCAGCCAGGGGATCAAGCCGTCCACATAGGTGCTGTGGGTGATGACGACCCGGCCCAAAGCTGAACGAAAACCCGAGAACTGGTGAAAATTAGCCACTTTGGCTATGCCAGAGAGAGCGCTACGGAGCTGTGATGTTGAAATCAGTTGACGCTCTCCGCCATGCGATCAGCGGACCGCTGAAAGACGCATGCGGCCCCCAGGCCCGCATGCTCACCGCTGAGTTGCACGGGACGGAGGTTCGGGGCCTGGCCTTGTGCCCTGGCCGTGTGGTGCGTTTCGTGATGGACGAGCAGATGCAGCGCCTGCAGGTGGCTGATCTGCTGCGCCTCGCCAAAGCCAGCCGCAAGCCAGCGGCTTAACTCAGCAGCGTTCCAGAGGGGCCATCGTTAATCCTTCGGCCTGAAGCTGCTGGTGGTACAGCTCCGCCTGCTCCAGGGGGCCGCACCATACTTCAGCCGAACCCTGCCCATCAATCCTGTTGGCGAGGTTCCAGGCGTTGTCCTCACTCATGCCGGGAATGATCTTGCGAAGGCAATCCACCACGTGCTGGAACGTGTTCACATCGTCGTCCAGAACGATCACGCGAGCCTGGGGGTAACGCTGGGTTGTTCCCTGACGCTCCAGCACTGCTGATGAACCGGGGCTGGAGCTGGTCATGACAGTTGCCTCTGGATGGACGAAAAAGTGCCGAACCCTAGGTAGGATCCCAACAGTCAAGTGGTCAAGCACATGTTGTTCACTCTGGGTTGGGCGTCCTTGGCCGCTATGTTCAGTTTCTCCATCGCCATGGTCGTCTGGGGACGCAACGGTGACGGCACCCTGAACTTCTGATCGAAGTCTGTGCTTCAAGACGCACCCCTTCTCAGCCAGACCCTGGCGGTCACGGCCGCTGTGCTTCTTGTCTTCGTCAGCGTTGCCGTGATCTATCTCTCAACGATTGAATGGAGAGATCGTCGACGCCGTCAAGGTTCAACCAAGTCTTCCTCCTGATTGCGTTTATCCGACGCGAACTTGGACATCATCCCTTCACAGCTCTTCTCCTGGGGTTGTGCTTTTTTTTGCCCGCCCTGCTGCTTGGCACGTTCAGCCTGCAGACGTCTTCTCTGAATCGCCCTGGAACAGCAGAGCTGTTTGAGATCAGTCGGCGGGTACGATTGGTTCAGAGTTTTGAGGCTGACCCCTCTGCACCGGTGCCGAAGGTCTGGCGGAAGCGGCTTGGTCCTTCGGCAGCCCCTGATCGCTGGGCCCGTCATGGTCGCGGGAACTGGTGGCTGATCTGGCCGGACGACGGTGAACTTCTTCTGGCTCTTCCGTCCGCATCGCATTCATCTCCTCTGGATCTGCTGTTTTCTGATGAACTGCACCGCAGCAGTTTTGATTAACTCCCGTCGCTGAAGCGACGGGAGACTTCGATCTTGGAGTAGGGCTGCTGACCAGCGGAACGGCCGTTCAGTGGCAACCCTCAGGCTTGGCCTCGATCAGCGGTTCCCTTTTTCCTGCCTTGGCGAGCGTGTCGCACGGCTGTTTGCGTGTTGCGCTGCAGGGCGATCGTCTGATGGCTAAAGGACCTGTGGCCTCCAGACCTTTCGCGTCCCTGCCGGCTGACCACGCGAAACACCAAGCCAATTTCGTTCGCTTCGATCCGTCGTCGGCCTATCTGGAGCTCAACAGCGTTTCCCTGCAGCAGCTGCTGGGATCCTTGTTCAATAATTCACTGTTCGCAAAACAACTCGACAGCCGGTATGGACTGCCGAAGGAGTCGCGCGACGTTCTGCTCAATGCACCTGTCATTGTTCGGATGGACCAGCTGGAGGCTGGTCGCTTCCAGGCTGCGATTCAAGCCAGGTTGATGCTGGCTGCTGGTCAAATCGACATGACCAAGCGAAGTCTTGATGCCGTTGCAACCGCCTTGTTGAAGCGTGGGTTTCAACGGGTGCAACACCCCCTGTTGTTTCCGGATGGTCGGCTCTCAAACCGTGTCGCTGATGTTTGGTTTGATCCCCAGGGTCATAATCAAGGTGGATGACTGGAGCTGGAGATGACAGCACTGCCGAAGTAGCAACAGCCCGGATGGCTTCGCCTTCAGTTGGACGTGCGTTGAGCCTGCTCTTCCAAACGACGTTCCTTCTTGCGCTTCTCGGCAGCGATCGTCTCTTCCACCAGTTCCACGGCCTGATCCATCCGTTCACTGTTGGAGCCAAACAACATTAAGTCCTTCTCGACGCGGTCGGTGGGCAAACCAAGGCTTACGGCGAGTTCCTTGCTCTGTTTAACAATAGCCTCGGTTTCCGAGCTGGTGGCATCCGCTGCGGCCGCCTTGAGAAGGCTCATCAGTCCAACGGCCATCAAACGCGAGTAGTGGCTGCCTTCTTTGAGGCTGTAGGACGACAGCCAACTTTTGAGGCTCTCGAGATCCTTGCCTTTGGCCTGGTCAACTAGCGAAGCGTTGGTTTTGCGCAGCTTTGCTGCGTCGAAGCCATTGCTATTGCTGCTGCAGAGGGCACTGAACAGTGCGTCGGTCTGCGCTTCTGGCCGGTAGCCCTTGGTGAAGGTGTCAAACACGGTGCAGAGCCCAACGCTGAAAAGCTCGTTGATTTCAAATCGACTTTGATGGCTCAGCAGATGCAGCTCCACCAGCAGCTCATCAGCAAGGCGGCGGTACAGCGGCGCAATGACGTGGGGAAAGGCCTGATGAAACGCTCGTTTGCTGTCGGCGATGGTCTGACTTGCGGCCAACGTGCAGTCCAAGAATGAATGGCCGGAACCCTAGCGCCGCAGACATCGCCGTTAGGATTGCTCGACCCTGCTGATGCTCAGATGATCCCCATTGTGATTGAGGAGTCCGGCCGGGGAGAAAGGGCCTTTGACATTTATTCCCGGCTTCTGCGCGAGCGAATCATCTTCCTTGGTGAGACTGTCACCAGTGACTCCGCCAACCGGATCGTGGCCCAAATGTTGTTCCTCGAAGCTGAGGACCCTGAGAAAGATATTTACCTCTACATCAACTCGCCTGGTGGTTCGGTCTACGACGGCCTCGGCATCTTCGACACGATGCAGCACATCAAACCGGATGTGCACACGGTATGTGTTGGCCTGGCAGCGAGCATGGGAGCCTTCCTCCTCTGTGCCGGCACCAAGGGCAAGCGCAGCAGCTTGCAGCACTCCCGGATCATGATTCACCAGCCGCTGGGAGGTGCCCAAGGCCAAGCCAGCGACATCCGCATTCAGGCGGACGAAATTCTTTTCCTGAAGGATCGTCTCAACAACGAGCTCTCTGATCGCACGGGGCAACCTCTGGATCGGATCCAACAGGACACTGACCGTGACTTCTTCATGTCACCCACCGAAGCGGTGAATTACGGGTTGATTGATTCGGTGATCGACAAGCGACGTGTTCAGGCTGTCGTTTGAAGAAGGGAGGGGCTAAAAACAATTGTTCCAGCAAAATCTGTCCGGTCTGCGATCGCCCCTTTGAGTGGCGCAAAGCCTGGAGGAATTGCTGGAACGAGATTGTGTATTGCTCTGAGCGTTGCCGTCGACGCAAGAAGAAATCCAATTCATAAAAAAGCCCCCGTCTTGAACACTTGAACAGACGGGGGCTTTTTGTTGCTGGGCCAAGTATTCAGTCTAGGGTGACGACGGTGCGGTCTTTCTCCGGAACAGCAGTGAATTCAGTCACAACAGCCTTGAACTCATCACCATCCATGGTCTCCTTTTCGATCAGCAGTTCCACCAGACGATCCATGGCTTCGCGGTTGGCACCCACGATCTCAACGGTTTCGTCATAACAACGCTTCACCATGTTGCGCACTTGAATATCGATCTGTTGGGAGATCGATTCCGACACATCACTGCGAGACATCAAGTCGCGGCCCAGGAACACTTCCTGGCTGCCGCCTTCGAGGGCAACAGGGCCGAGATCACTCATGCCGAGTCGGGTCACCA
>NZ_JBGKDP010000237.1:0-12496 GCF_042954245.1 Parasynechococcus sp. | reverse complement strand
AATCGATCCCAGCCCCCGATCGGGGGACCGATCTGATTGAAGTATCAGCGGCGCAGCTGCAGCCGACCCAGTGGTGTGTGGGACTGGCGGAGATCTGGTCGCGCGAAAAAGATTTCGCCCAGGACACCAGTCAGCAGCGTCTCGACTACCTGCGCGGCAAACCGGTCCCTTTGATCCGATCTGCCAATGGTGCCATGTGGATGCTGGACCGGCACCACCGGCTGCGAGGCCTGATCGGCATTGATCCAGGTGCCACCACCTGGGCTTATGTAGTGCAGGAGCTCCCAACAGCCGACCGAAGCGCTGTGCTGGCCTATCTGCAAAACCAAGGCTGGCTGTACCTCTACGACGGACGAGGCAACGGCCCCCGCCCGGCCGAGCAGCTGCCCACGAGCCTGCTGGGGCTGAACGACGATCGCTACCGGAGCCTCGTGTGGAAGCTAAAGCAGGAGGGGTGGATCAAACCTCAGCCCCTCATCCCATATCACGAGTTTCGTTGGGGTGCCTGGCTGCGCAGCCGCCCCCTGCCCCCCTTCAGCTCCAGGCAACTGGACCCAGCGCTCACAGCAGCACGCCAGCTGGTGTGCTCTGCAGCTGCACAAGACATGCCGGGCTGGAAAGGCGACAAGAAAGCCTGCCGCTGATCAGCGCTTCTTGCGGGAATCGATCTGCAGCAGATCCTTCACCTTCTGCACCTGACCGGCGAGCTGGGGGTCGGAGGCCAGTTTTTTCTCCACCTGCTCGATGGCATACATCACCGTGGTGTGGTCCTTTCCGCCGAAGTTGTCGCCGATCCTCGGCAGGCTGAGGTCGGTGCCCTGGCGCATGAGGTACATACCCACCTGACGGGCCTGGCTCACAGCACGGCGACGGGTGCTGCTGCACATCTCCTCGGCCGTGACGTCAAACACTTCAGACACCTTGTCGATCACCTGTTGCGGCGTGACCTCCACCCCTTGACCCGTGGGGTCGAGCATCGGTGCCACCGATTCCACGGTCATCGGCAAGCCCGTGATTGACGCGAAGGCCACAGCCCGGGTCAGGGCCCCTTCCAACTCCCGGATGTTCGAGGTGAAGCGGCCGGCAATGTACTGGATCAAATCACGGGGCAGCGACATGCGCTCCTGCTCCGCTTTCTTCTGAAGGATCGCCATGCGTGTCTCCAGGTCAGGCGACTGAATGTCAGCGATCAGGCCCATCTGGAATCGGGAAATCAGACGCTGCTGCAACCGCGGAATCTGACTGGGGGGACGATCACTGGCGATCACCACCTGACGACCTGCCTCGTGCAGGGCATTGAAGGTGTGGAAGAACTCCTCCTGGGTGTACTCCTTGCCTTCGATGAATTGAATGTCATCCACCAAGATCAGATCGGCGGCGCGATAGCGATCGCGGAAGGCCTGCATGCCGTCCTTGCGAATGGCCTGGATCAGGTCATTGGTAAAGGTTTCGGTGGAGACATAGGCCACCCGAGCCCCGGGATCGATTTCCAGCCGGTAATGACCAATGGCTTGCATCAGGTGGGTTTTTCCCAGACCCACACCGCCGCAGATGAACAGGGGGTTGAACTCCCGTCCCGGTGCTTCGGCCACAGCCAAAGCCGCCGCATGGGCCATCCGGCTGTTGGGGCCGACCACGAAACGGCCGAACACATAGCGGGGATTGAGCCCGGGCAGGTAGCGCAGTGAGGAGCCGTTCCGGGCCGGAGCCGACGCTGACTCCTGAGCCGCTGGCGGCGGAGTCGCAGCAGCAGCTGAGGCCTCATCGGTGGCGTCCGGCAGCGGCAAGGCGGTTTCCGCCAGGACCGTCACCTGGACGGGCTGACCGCTGATGCTGCTGGCCATCTCGGCGATCGTGGGCAGCAGCTGCTCACGCAGACGAACGCTGGCAAAGGGATTCGGGGCCAGAAGCTTCAGCTCTCCATTAGCAAAGCCGCTGCAACCCGTGGGGCGAATGAAGGTCTCGAAGGTGGGCTTGCTCAGCTTGGCCTGCAACCCATCCCGCACCTTGATCCAGAGCTCTTCGCCCGTCTGCGCCAAAACCGCCCATCGCCCGAGCGCCGAATCTACGCATGCCGATCCGTTCAGTCCGTCTTAAATGCATCAGCACACATCTCGTCGTGATGCCCAACGCCCAGCATTGGCTCGCCATCGCCCTGGCCGGGAGCGCACTCTCCGGTTGCAGCCTGGTGAGAGACCAGCTGGGCCTGACCCCCAAGCCACCGGTAACAGCGCCGCCGGTGGTGCACGATCAGCCCCGCAGTGCTCCTCTGCAACCGGGGGACAACGTGATCGTGATGGCGGTGGATCGCGTCGGTCCGGCTGTGGTGCGCATCGATGTGGTGAAGGAGATCTCAAACCCCTTCGGAGGGATTTTTGGCATGGGTCCCTCCAGCCAGCGGCAGCAGGGCCAGGGCTCCGGCTTCATCACCCGGGCCAGCGGCCTGATCTTCACCAATGAGCACGTGGTGCGTGGTGCCGATCAGGTGGCGGTGACCCTGCCGGACGGACGCAGTTTCAAGGGCAAAGTTCTCGGCACCGACCCGCTCACCGACGTGGCGGTGGTGAAAGTGGTGGCCGACAACCTGCCGGTGGCGGCCCTGGGCAACTCCGACCAGCTCAAGCCGGGGGAATGGGCCATTGCCATCGGCAATCCCTTCGGCCTGAACAACACCGTAACCGCCGGCATCATCAGCGCCGTCGGCCGCCTCAATGCGATCGGTGACGGCCAGCGGGTTCCCTACATCCAGACCGATGCAGCGGTGAACCCCGGCAACAGCGGCGGCCCCCTGATCAATGCCGCCGGTCAGGTGATCGGCATCAACACTGCGATCCGTACTGCCCCAGGTGGAGGCTTGAGTTTTGCGGTTCCGATCAACCTGGCCAAGCGGATCGCGCAACAGATCGTCAGCACCGGTCAGGCCTCCCATCCCTTCATCGGCGTGCAGCTGATGAACCTCACGCCGCAGCTGGCGCGGGAAATCAATGCCACCAACAGCGCTTGCACGATTCCCGAGCTGAATGGCGTTTTGGTGAAGGAGGTGGTGAAAGGCACGCCGGCCGCTGCTGCCGGCATCCGCCAGTGCGATCTGATCCTCAAGGTGGAGAACAACCCCGTTCAAACACCCACCGAAGTGCAACTCGCCGTGGACCGCTGCCAGGTGGGGGAGCCGATGCAGCTCACCCTTCAACGCAACGGAGAGGAGCTGACCGTGCAGGTGCGCCCGCGGGAACTGCCTCGCAACAACTGAGATGGTGCAGATCGTCGTGATGGCCCGCTGGCCATCACCGGGCCGATGCAAACGCCGCTTGAGCCGCGATCTCAACAACGAGCTGGGCTTGTCCAACAGCAGCGAGCGCGCCACAAGGATTCAACGGCGGCTCACGCAGCACACCGCTGCGGTGGTGCGCGGCCTCGCCGGCGCCATGGAGATCGAACCGGTGCTGGCGGTGAGCGGACTCGGGCCCCGTGCGGCCGATCGCTGGGGGCAGCAGCTGGGGCTGAGGCAGGTACAGCTGCAGGGGAGAGGGCAACTCGGCACCCGATTGCGACGGCAATTGATGCATGGCCATCGCCATCACAGGCCCTGCCTTGTGATCGGCACGGATCTGCCCTCACTCAATCCCGATGATTTGAAGCAGGCCGTTGAGCACTTGAAACACCATGACCTCGTGCTGGGACCAGCATCCGATGGAGGGTACTGGCTGCTGGGGATCGGCGCATCTCTAATCCGCATCCCGCAGCACTGGCCGCTGATCGGCATTCCCTGGGGCGGCCCGACCGTGCTGGAGGCAACGCTTAAGGCGGCGCGCAGGCAGCAGCTCTCATGGGCACTCGTGCCCCAACGGAATGATCTGGATCACTGGAGCGATCTGAGGCCATGGCAGGGCTGAGCGTTGTGATTCCAACCCTGGAGGAAGCCAGCAGGCTGCCACTGCTGCTGGCGGATCTACAGCGATGGCCGGGGGAGTTGGAGGTGATCGTCTCTGACGCCGGGAGCAGGGATCAAACCCGGGCGGTGGCTCAGCTGGCCGGTGCCACCGTGCTCGACAGCCCGAACGCCGGACGGGGTCCACAGCTGCGCTGGGGCGTTGGCCACAGCTCCCATGCCTGGGTGCTGGTGCTGCACGCCGACAGCCGCCTCCCGGGCATCTGGCACCACAAGGTGGGGGCGACTCTGAACAAGCCGGAGGCTCACCTAAGCGCCTGGTGCTTCGACTTCAACGTGGATGCGGAGGGGCGGCCGATGCTGTGGCTGCTGGAGCAGATGGTGAACCTGCGCAGCCGTTGGCTGCAACGCCCTTACGGCGATCAGGGCCTGTTGATTCAGCGCCAGCTGTATGAGCGCGTCGGCGGCTACCGGCCCCTGGCGCTGATGGAAGACCTGGACCTGGTGGAACGCCTGAGCGAGGTCGCGACTCTCCGCTCGTTGAACTGTGCCCTGCTCACCAGCGGGGAGCGCTGGCAAAAGCGAAGCGTGCTGATGCAGGCCTGGCGCAATGCCCGGCTGCGCTGGCTATGGCGTCAGGGCCGATCAACGGAGCAGCTGTTGCGGATCTACAGGCGCTGAAGGATCCGATCAGTTGGCGTACCAGAAGGCACAACGATAGCCCTGGGGCTCGAGATCCCAGCCCTGGCCCTGGTAGAAGCTGACGACGCCCGGATCCGCGAACAGGCTGACCCGTTCGGTTCCCATCTGATCGAGGGCCTTGAGGATATAGGCCATCATCTGCTTGCCCAGACCATTTCCCTGGTAAAGGGGATGCACGGCTACGTCCCAGACGGTGGCTTCAAACACACCATCACCGGTGCAGCGCGCAAAACCCACCAGACGGGGAACTCGGGGGTCGTGCCGCCAGAGCCCAACTTTGAGCAGGCTGTGGCTGAGTGCTTTACGCACCCGGCGAATCGGCCGGCGGCTCCAGCCCACCGCTTCCAGCAACTGCTCGAGCTCCACCAGATCGAAGGGGTACTCCTGGCTGAACACCAAGGTGATCTGGTCATTGGCGCAGGGGCAGAGACGCGCGCCCTGGCCGTACTGCTCCAACAGAGGACCACCAGGAATGGGCAGAGGAGCGATCACAAACGCGCCAACCCCCGCTCCTGCAGCTCAGCCAGCTGGGCATAGAGCCCACCACGGGCCCTGAGCTCGCGATGGGTTCCCTGCTCGATCAGTTCACCTCGGCGCAGCACAAGAATGCGATCCGAGGCTTCCACCGTGGCCAGGCGATGGGCGATGACGAGGGCGGTGCGCTTTTGCAGAAGACGAGCGAGATCAGCCTGAAGCGTCGCCTCCGTTGAAGGGTCCATGAAGGCGGTGGCTTCATCCATCACCAACACCGTTGGCTTGCGGATCGCCACCCGGGCCACCACCAGCAGTTGGCGCTCTCCTGAAGAGAGATTGCCGCCCCGCTCGCGCAGCTTCGTCTCCAGCCCCTTGGGAAGCTTGGCCAACAGCTCGTTGAGACCAAGCTCAGCACAGACCTGAGCCAGCTCTCGATCGCTCACCGAAGCATTGAGCCGAAGATTGTCGGCCACATTGCCGCTGAACAGGAACGTGTCCTGAAGCACGACGCCCAGCTCACGCCGGAGATTCTCAATCGGAATCGTGCGGATGTCCCGTCCATCCAGAAGAATGCGTCCCTGCTGGGGTTCATAAAGGCGGCAGAGCAGACGGATGATCGTGCTTTTGCCGGAGCCAGTGGGGCCCACCAGTGCGACATGTTCCCCGGGGGCGATGCGGAAGGACAGGTTGCGGAGGATCGGATCGTCCGGCCGGTAAGCAAAGCTCACGTTCTCGAAGATCACCTCGCCACCACCGCCGCTCACGTGAGGGAGAACGCCCTTGGCCTCGGCGATCTCGAGGGGCTCCTCCATCAACTCGCCAATGCGTTCGACAGCCGTCAGTCCACCCTGAATCTGGGTGAAACGCTCCGCCAGCTGACGCAGCGGATCGAACAGACGCTGGGAGGCAAGGATGAAGGTAGTAAGGGTACCCAGGCCCATGGCGCCATTGGTCACCATCAAGCCGCCAAGTGCCAGAACCAGGGCAATAGCGGCCAGAGCCACCCATTCCAAGAAGGCTGAAATGCTGCTGTCGTAAAAGATCGTTCCGTTCACAGCGCTGCGGTAGTCCATGCCGGTGCGCAGGAAGCGGGCGCTGTTGACCGTTTCACGGCCATACATCTGAACCACCTCGAGGCCTTGGAGGTTCTCTTGGAAATCGGCATTAAGCTGGGAGAGTTCCTCACGTACGCGGTAATTGGCCTTCCGGTAACGGCGCTGCAGCCAAAGCACGGCCAGGGTGACGGGCACCTGCGTGAACAACAACAGCAGCCCCAGCCTCCACTCGATGAACAGCATCATTGAGGCCAGCACCAGAAGGCTCACCAGGTCATTGAGCACCCCGACAGCGCCACTGGCAAACACCTCAGCCAAGGCATCCACATCGCTGGTGAGCCGTGTGAGCAACTTGCCCACCGGCATGCGGTCGTGAAAACGCAGGGACAGCGACAACGCATGTTCAAACAGGTCGTCGCGGATTCGAGCTGTGAGCCGTTGTCCGACGGCCTGAATGCTGAATTGCTGCACCCCCTGCAAGCCGAGCCGCAGCAGCACCGAGACGAAGTAAAACCCGATGATCACGCGGATCGATGCAGAGAGGCTCAGCCCCGAAAGCAAGGGCAGACTGGGCTCTCCGCGCAGGACGCTGACGGCCTGCCCCAGCAGGACGGGCTGCAGTGCGCCCGCAAAGGCCAGGGGAAGCAGCAGCAGTAGGGCAACCAGAAGCCGCCTGCGATCCCATACGAGATAACGGCCCAGACGACGGAGCCGGCGCCAGTCCGCGACGGCTCCCATCAGCTGGAGCTCCCGACCGGTGTTGCTGCGCGGATCGCATCCACGATGGAGGCCAAGGGGCCGTTGTCCAGGCGAACGGACAGGGGGTCCCCCACCAGTCGAGCTGTGGAGTGGAACAGGTCTTCGATAGCGATCAGACCGTTCTCACGCAGGGTGCGACCGGTGGCCACCAGGTCGACAATCGCTTCTGACATTCCTGTAATTGGCCCCAGCTCCACAGAGCCATTGAGGTGAACCAACTCAACGGGAAGGTCGAGGGCATCGAAATATTCCCGGGCGCAGTGGGTAAATTTGCTGGCGACTCGGCAGTGGGCGGGCAGATCAGCGGCCCGGGTGTAACCACTGCTCTCCTGAACCGCCACAGACATGCGGCAGCCGCCAAAGCCCAGGTCCACCAGTTGGGCTACGGCGAGTTGATGTTCCTTGAGCACGTCGTAACCCACGACCCCCAACTGGGCCTGGCCGTAGGCCACGTAGGTGGGCACATCACCGTTGCGAACCAGCAGGGCCCGGGCGCGCCCGCAAGGGGTGGGCACCATCAACTGGCGGTTGTTCTTGTCCAGAAGAGCTGAGAAATCAAGACCAGCCGCCGCAAAGCGGACCACCGAATCTTTGAGCAGCGCTCCTTTGGCCAAAGCGACGGTGATCATGGGTCCAGCGCTGACCGGTTAACCAGGCAGGACTTTAACGATGCATTCCTCACTTCATGCCTTGCCGGTACTCCAGGACAACGTGATCTGGATCTGGGTGAGGGGCGCGGAGGCCGTGGTGATCGACCCCGCTGTTGCGCCGCCGGTGCGGGAGTGGCTGGAAGAACGGCAGTTGAACCTGGCCACCGTCCTACAGACCCATCACCATGCCGACCACATCGGCGGCACACCAGAATTACTGCAACGCTGGCCCCAGGCTGCGGTGATTGCCTCCGCTGATGACCGGGAGCGGATTCCGTTCCAGACCATGCCGGTGCGGGATGGGGACCACATCACTGTTCTTGGGGAAGAGGTGGAGGTGCTGGATGTGGCGGCCCACACCAGAGCCCACATCGCTTTCTTCATCCCGAACCCTGAGGGCGCCGAGATCAGGCCGCTGTTGTTCTGCGGGGACACCCTGTTCAGCGGAGGCTGCGGCCGATTGTTTGAAGGCAGCGCTGAACAAATGCATCAGGCCCTGCAGAAGCTGGCCGAACTTCCCGAGGCAACAAGAGTTTGTTGTGCCCACGAGTACACCGAGGCCAACCTGCTATGGGCCGTTGAGCAACGCCCCAACGACACAGTTCTGGCTGAGCGCTACCGGGAGGTGCGGAGCCTTCGCTCCAAAGGCGCCCTCAGCCTGCCCAGCAGCATCGGCGTGGAACGCCGCACCAACCTGTTCATGCAGGCCGGTTCAGCCGCGGAGTTGGCCATGCTGCGCCAGGACAAGGATCAGTGGCGGCCGGCATGAGCGATGGCGAAGTGCGGGATCACCAACGGCGATGATCGTGGTGACTGCTGTTCAGAACCAGCCCATGAGCGCCAAGGCCATCACCACTCAAGACGCACCTGCACCGGTTGGGCCTTACAACCAGGCGGTGCTTGCCGGCGAGTGGCTCTATTGCTCCGGGCAGATTCCACTGGATCCAGCCACCGGCGAGATGGTGGGGAACGGTGATGTGGCGGCGGAAACGCATCAGGTGCTGAAAAACCTCTGTGCTGTGTTGAAAGAAGCTGGCGCCAACCCTGCTCAGGTGGTGCGCACCACGGTGTTCCTGGCGGACCTGGGCGATTTCCAAACCGTGAATGGCATCTATGCCGAGGTGTTTGGTGAGGGGGTCAGCCCAGGTCGCGCCTGCGTTCAGGTGGCAGCCCTCCCCAAGGGAGCACGGGTGGAAATCGACTGCGTCGCCTGGCTCGGCAGCTGAACCTGACCCTCGGGGGCATAGGTTGGAACTGGCTTCGGTGGTCCTATGCCTCAGGCGAAACTCACCATCGGTGAATTAGAGGCGGGCTATCCGATGTACTGCAAGGCGCTGCGGCGTCTCCTCCAGCAGGGAAAAACCGTTCAGGACATTGAGCGCACCGTCTGCTGGGGGCACCTCGAAACGCTGAACCGCTGCCTGCCCACCCGCTACAAATCGCCCTCCTACCTGCTGGCCCTGATCCGCCGCGACCTGGAGAACCCGAAAGAGAATTGAGATCGGTTTTCCCAGCTTTCTCGTAGCCAACGCTTCAATTTGAACTGAAAAGAAGCGTCAAACCAGGCTGAGAAGCAAGGTCCTGGTATGACCCGCTGTATTTTTCGCAAGCCCAAAAGGCGGCTCAAGCTGAGTCAGAGGCTTTCCGTGATCACGGTAATGCTGGGGGCGGGGCCCTGTGCCTGGAACTGCAGACAGAGCTGAATCCCAACCCATCAACGATGCAGGGGACGCCCTTGCTCGGAGAAAGCGTGACAATGCAGAAATGGATGTTGAACATCTGGAACAGCTTGCTGTGGTAATCGTGACGGCAGGACTGGTGGCCGGAAATTTCCTGTTGTTCACCCCCTGGCGCAATGGAGTGGATCCACGGCAACGACATCCTGAACGTTTGAACTCTCAGAACGAGTCGGTTCATCGCTCTGAACAAGCTGGTTTATCGGGCTGATCAGTGCTGGCTTTTCACATCGTCCAAGGGGGTACGGCACGCACGCATCCAAGGGATTGGATTCGTGATCTCCTTAGGGTGATTTGATGCACCCACTCGAGCTTTTCGATCGATTTCATCGCTGGTTTGGCTGGGTTGCGCCAGGTCGCCAGCTTTGGGAACGCAATCCTGAGCAAATGGCCCCGGATCGCTCTGATGACTGGCTCTTGGAGCCTCCGAGCCTGGAAGAGGCCCGTTTGTTGTTTCCTCAATTGGATGAAGAGCGGGCCTTGCTTCGCTACCAGCGACCCCGCCTAGAAATGCGGGAGCGTGACGGCCGCGGTTTTTGATCAGCCAGCCCACTTGCTTCTGCCATAGGGGCTCCCACACCCTGGTCAAGCAACAAAAAAGCCCCCCGGAATTCCGAGAACCTTTTAGACACCCAAATGGAGCCAAGGAGACTCGAACTCCTGACCCCCTGCATACCATAGAGGTATTTTTAAGGCCGAAACCCACTGGCAGCACTGGGCTAATGACTAATCAATATAAACCATGTGCGCAGATTTGTCCTACTTCAAAGCAGCGATCAGGCTGAAATCACAGTAGAAGTTGTGTCTGATCAAAGTCGATCTGATCCTTGCCGATCTGCGACCTGAACAATTCGGCGGCAGTAAGTGATGAACTCCTCAGGGGGCATGTCCCCCTTTGCGTCATTGGTCTGCCAGCTGACGATTTCAACAGTTCTGCTATAATGTGATCAGGCCATCTGTTTTGGAGGTTGATAGAAGTTTAGATAAACATAGCCCCATGAATTCTCCACTCCTTAGAGTAGGTGATAAAAAAGATGCTGAAGCTGATTTAGGTATTGAATCAGTTCAGGGTCCTTCCTGAGGTAAAAGCTAAGGGTCATCCAAAGGCTCGTTGTTCGCCTAGGCACGAGAGCTTGAAATTTGTTTAACCGGATTTAGCAGCTTTTAGGCAGGGCTACCCCTACCCCATTCATTTAAACGGTCGTTGAGGTTAGGAACACTAAATTTAAGTGGCAAGTGATACATCAGGGACTTAAAGCAGAGTCACGACTGTGATACTCCGGTTGATTTGCACCTCTGAGAGCAGCGAAGTCATCTCTACATCGGGGGTGGCTTCGCTTGTCAACAGCTAATGCATCAAATCGCAGTGGGTGACGCTGCGGAATGTAATTAAGCTGGCTGAGGACTGCTAACGCCCAACGCGATTTATGTGTAATCAGAGCTGGTAGCTGCAGGTTTTTTACTCCTGAGACCGACCACCAAAACCGTCGCTTTCTGAATAGGTCAAACGAACTTCAATGCCGTTTTTCTCGGTGGCGATGTAAAGGTGATCTACGAAATGATAGCTCCCTGGATCCCAGAGAAAATCCTTGATTGCTTGCTCACACTTTTGGTCCAAGCTCTGACGCCAAGCGGCCTTCAACCTTTCAGCAGGCTCCACATAAGACTTGAGCTCTTCGCATTTGAAAAGCTCATCTCCTTTGCCCGGTTCAACCTTGTTGATCTGAGTACGAGTCCAGTGGCACCTGGTGAAGTCAAAGATGATCCCTGCACTCTTGAAATCAAAGCGGGCTTTATCTTACTTGACGGTTATTCCAGTAGAAGCAGCATCATTCCCAGCCGATTCAGTTGAGCGGGTTTTGTCTTCATAGCTGTAGGAGCCCCAAATCAACAGACTACCTACAATCCCAAGCAGAGCCGAAGGAATCCAGTAACGCTTTTTCATTGGCCAATTAAGACCTGCTTCAAGCATGGCACGTGATTCTTGATGCCTGACCTGATCAATTCGTGACTTCTGACACCTTTTCTGTTATTGAGTCCCGCACGTTCTTCGATCAGTACGGTGATTTCCCTACAATTGCTTAGCATGTTTTGATAATCACAACAAGTTCCAGTGACTCAATATATCCCTGAGGAGAAGTATCTTGCCTCCCTGTCTTTTGATCAGTTCGAGAATTGCTGTATTCCTTGTGATTGTCACCGCTGCAACCTGGCTTATCAGAGGCTGATAAACCTCCGGCAAATGAATAGAGCCCGGAATCGAAAAAGACCTCCTCACTGATGTATTCGTTTTGAAGAGTGCACAAAGGCCTTTGCTACCGCAAACGATGCGGATGACAGGCTGGAGACGCTGCCCCCCGCCTGTGCGGTGAAGAGTGAGGGAACCCGCTGTATTTCATCTCCCAAGGCGTGGCAGTGGTAGTGGTAGTGGTGCTCGCGCCATCCCCATTTTTCAATTAGCCCTAAATCGCGCTCAATGAGGCTTAATGCGTAATTGATGCTCAAGAGGTTACATATCGGCACCTGACCCACCACTGTTGATGAGAGGGCAGTGGTGCCTTCATATGTTGCGCATGCGAGGGGATGGCTGGAGGGCCTTCCCCTTTTTTTGTTACCGCCTGTGCGCTGATTAGTCGCAGCAGCAGCTTTGTTGCAGGGGGACCACTGTGACCCCGCTAACGATATTTGAATCCATGAGCACCCGTACCTGAACGCCGCCACTGGGGTCTTCAGCCAATTGCACAGCGAGCCCAACTAGCTCCTGTCCGTTGGCTTTCGTGTAGTTCAACAGCTCAACGCATTGGAGTTCTTTGGGAGTGGACACAGGCAATAAGGCAATCTTGAGAGCTTTTTAACGCTGCACTGACTCCCCGCATCGCCTCAGGGAGTCAGTGCAGTAATCAGCGCCCAATAGTCATTGGAGAAACCATTGGATGGAGGCTGCAGGAACCCTCCGAAGACACCATCACCTCGGCCAAGGGTTCAGTGACGTTCCGATGACGCGATGGCAGTGACCAAATGAGCCGCAACTACTGCTGCATTTACTGCTGCTGACTAAGCGATTTAGGCCACTTGGACTGGTGCTCCCGAGCTTCGGTTTGGCGCTGAACAATCACCCTCTTCAACGCATGACGATCTCGCTAACGCCTAAGCCGTGGGAAGCCTCATCGTTGAGGGTGTGCACAAGCCGTTCCGTGCGCTCGCCTGCGCGCTTCGTCCCTCTATTATCCG
>NZ_JBGKDP010000236.1:0-4498 GCF_042954245.1 Parasynechococcus sp. | reverse complement strand
TATTTGCCGAGCACTTCGCCCACCACACGGGCGCACTTGCGGTAGGGCCTGTCGCTGGTGAGGCCCAGCTCGTACATCGCGTACAGGATCCGGCGATGCACCGGCTTGAGGCCGTCGCGGGCATCGGGCAGGGCCCGACCCACGATCACGCTCATCGCGTACTCCAGATAGGAGCGCGACATCTCATTGCGCAAGTCCGTCTGAATGATCCGATCGTCGGAATCGCCGGGACCGCCGCCGCCAGGCCCCACAGAATCCGTCATACGTGCATCAGACGTCCTCTATCAATCTATCTCGGACAGTGGAAACAACAGAAAAGTCCGGATAAACTCCCAACCGCTTTCCACTGACGTGATGGGTCCTGTCGACGAGCCTCGCCCTGAAGCCGAAACCCCAGGCAGCGACCCCACGCCCACACAGGAGCCCACTCCAGCCCCAACACCTGTGCCGGCTCCGGCCCCGACCCCCGCTCCAACACCAGACCCGGTGATCGCCTCCACCGTGTCGATCCCTGCTCAGGAGAGCGCCGATGAGGACGGCGGCGAATGGGAGCTGCTGGTGGGCAAAGTGAAGGACTGGCTCGAGCAGAATGATCTCGCTGAGCTCTGGACCAAGGCCCAGCTGCCCCTGCGGGTGGTGGGCGGTCTGATCGTCTTCAGCCTGTTGGCGACGGTTTATTCCGGTGTGCTCAGCACCATCAACAGCATCCCTCTGGTGCCAGGCCTGCTGGAGCTGGCCGGCGTGATCTGGCTGGTGAACTTCGCCCTGCGCAACCTGATCCGCAACAGCGATCGGGACAACTTCATCCAGGGCGCCCGCTCGACATGGATGCGTGTGACGGGCCGATCAAGCTGAGGCGATCATCCTGAATTGGTAGCTTGATCTGAACTTTATTGAAGTCGCGCGGTGGACATTCAGCTCGGACGCTCCAAGACCGTTCGCCGGGCCTACGGAATCGATGAAATCGCTCTGGTGCCTGGGGGTCGCACGGTGGACCCCGAGGTCACAGATACCCGTTGGTCCCTGGGTGGTATCGAGCGCGAGATCCCCATCATCGCCAGCGCCATGGACGGAGTGGTGGACGTGGGCATGGCCGTTCGCCTGTCCCAACTCGGCGCCCTCGGCGTGCTGAACCTTGAGGGTGTTCAGACCCGCTACGAAGACCCCAATCAGGTGCTGGATCGCATCGCCGGCGTCGGTAAGGACGAATTCGTCCCGCTGATGCAGGAGATCTATAGCCAGCCGATTCAAGAGGTGCTGATCCGTAAACGCATCCAGGACATCAAGGCCCAAGGCGGCATCGCCGCCGTCAGCGGCACTCCGGTGGCCGCCATGCGTTTCGGTAAGGCCATTGCCGAAGTCGGAGCCGATCTGTTCTTCGTGCAGGCCACCGTGGTCTCGACGGATCACACCAGTCCTGCAGGCCAGGAGACCCTGGATCTCGAAGCGCTGTGCCGCGATATGGGCGTTCCTGTGGTGATTGGCAACTGCGTCACCTATGACGTGGCCCTGCAGCTGATGCGGGCTGGCGCCGCCGGCGTGATGGTGGGCATCGGCCCTGGTGCCGCCTGCACCTCCCGCGGCGTTCTCGGCGTGGGCATTCCCCAGGCCACCGCAGTGGCCGACTGCGCTGCCGCTCGAGCCGACTACGAAAAGGAAACAAGTCGCTACGTGCCGATCGTTGCCGACGGTGGCATCGTCACCGGCGGTGACATCTGCAAGTGCATCGCTTGCGGAGCCGACGCCGTGATGATCGGCTCCCCCATCGCCCGTGCTGAGGAAGCTCCCGGCCGGGGCTTCCACTGGGGCATGGCTACGCCAAGCCCCGTGCTGCCCCGCGGCACCCGCATCAATGTGGGCAACACCGGCAGCATCGAACGCATCCTGCGCGGTCCGGCCAAGTTGGACGACGGCACCCACAACCTGCTGGGCTGCCTGAAGACATCGATGGGCACCCTGGGAGCCCAAACCATCAAGGAAATGCAGCAGGTGGAGGTGGTCGTGGCACCCTCCCTGCTGACGGAAGGCAAGGTCTACCAAAAGACCCAGCACCTCGGAATGGGCAAGTAAGGCAGGGCTAAATTGGAAGTGTGCGGGCTTCGGCCCACACACTCCTCACACCCCCCGGCCCGGCGCGATCGGGCTTTCACTCTTTGTGGAGAGCGACTGTCACAGTTCCCTTCTCGGCAGGGAAGAGCTGTGTTTTCGCTCGAAACCGTTGCTAAATTCCCCCTAAATTCCCCTGCCCATATGTCCAGCGCTGCTGCTGTCACCGATGCATCCTTCCAGCAGGACGTGCTCCAGAGCGACGTGCCGGTTCTCGTGGACTTCTGGGCACCCTGGTGCGGACCCTGCCGCATGGTGGCTCCCATCGTTGAAGAGATCGCCAAGGAATTTGACGGACAGATCAAGGTGTTCAAGCTCAACACCGACGAGAACCCCAACGTGGCCAGCCAGTACGGCATCCGCAGCATCCCGACGCTGATGGTATTCAAGGGCGGCCAGAAGGTTGACACTGTGGTTGGCGCTGTTCCCAAGGCAACCTTGTCAGGCACCATTTCTAAGTACCTCTGAATCCGTCCCAGAACGGATCGACCGGTTGAGTCTGAACCTCGGGTTAATCGATTACGGCATGGGCAATCTCCACTCCGTGGAGAAATGCCTTGAGCGGCTCGGTCAAGGCTGCTCATTCATCCAGCACGCCGATGATCTGAAGGGCATTGATGCGCTGATCCTGCCAGGGGTCGGCGCCTTTGACCCGGCCATGGCCAACCTCAGGGCCACGGGGCTGGTGCCCCACTTGCTGCGCTGGGGCCAAGGTAACCGCCCCTTGCTCGGCATCTGCCTAGGCCTGCAGCTGCTGTTCCAGCAGAGCGATGAAGGCAACGATCCGGGCCTCGGGCTGCTGGCTGGACGGGTGGAGCGCCTGCCCAGCAATAGCGACGAACGCATCCCCCACATGGGCTGGGCTCCGTTGAAGCACCACGGAAGCTGCCCGCTGCTCAGCAGCGATGCCCCCGCGGAGTGGGTGTATTTCGTGCACAGCTACGCCGCTGTTCCCACCGATCGGAATGACCTGAAGGCCTCGGCCCCCTTCGGCGATCAGGAGGTGACCGCTGTGGTCTGGCGGGGCCGAGTCGGCGCCTGCCAGTTCCATCCGGAAAAGTCGTCCGATGCCGGAGAACAGATGCTCAAACGCTGGTTGACCTGGCTGCACAACGGGGCTGAGCCCTGCCCATGAGCACTGGCGGTCAACTGCGACTCAGCGGTGGTCGACGACTGCTGAGCCCCGGGGGTCGCACGGCTCGGCCCACCACCTCCAGGGTGCGCGAAGCGGTGATGAACATCCTGGCCCCGCACCTGCAGGACTGCCGCTGGCTCGACCTCTGCAGCGGCAGCGGTGTAATCGGCTGTGAGGCGCTGCAGCGAGGTGCGCGCTGTGTGGTGGCCGTTGATCAAGACCCGCGGTGCATCCGCGTCAGCCGCAGCAACCTCAATGCGGTGGCAGCCAGTCGTTCACCGGCTCCGGAGATCCGTACCGAACGGCAGGAACTGATCGCATGGCTGCACAAGGGCTGGCGCCAGGCGCCCTTCGACATCGCCTATTTCGACCCCCCCTATGACCAAGGCCTCTACGAACCCTGCTTGAACGCCCTGGCTCAGGGGAATTGGCTTCACCAGGACTCTCTGGTGGTGTGTGAACACCGCTCAAGTCTGAACCCAGCACAGAGCTCAAATTGGAACGTTGTGGATCAGCGCCGGTACGGCATCAGCAGCGTGCTGCTACTCAGCCCCCCAGAGCGCTACCACCACGGCGGTACTGGCTCCATGCCGTAACGAACAGACCCATCAGCGTGACGGGGATAAGACCCAGAACGATGCCGCAGAGCAGAGGTTCGATCATCGCGTCGCGTCAGCAATCAGAATTAGGGAGAATTCTCTCATTGGAACTCCAAGTCTGTGGTCCAGCCGTCACGAATTGCGGCCGAATCGGCATCAGCTGATGCAAATGATTCGAGCGATCGGGGTCGCGGCCTGATCGCCGCGCTTGTGGTGTCGGCTGCCACGGCTTGCGTGGTGCTGGTGCTCTGGGTGCTGGGGAGCGCCCAGCAGGACCCCTACATCAAGGCCAGCCTTGAATTGCAAGGGGCCGTTGACCACGGCGGCCAGCTGTTCCGGATCAATTGCGCCGGCTGCCACGGCCTTGCCGGCCAGGGGTTGGTGGGCCCTCAACTTCAGGGCGTCAGCAACCAGCTCAAAGACCCCGTTCTGGTGCACCAGATCATCAGCGGCGAGACTCCCCCCATGCCGAGTTTTGAGATGGAACCGCAATCGATGGCCGACCTGCTGGCCTACCTGCACACCCTCAGCTGAGCCGCTGCCTTGAATGCCGTCGTCGTGCTGGTGGAGCCGGCCGGCCCCCTGAACATCGGAAGCGTGGCCAGGCTCTGCGCCAATTTCGGGATGAGCGAACTGCGGCTGGTGGCCCCCCGCTGTG
>NZ_JBGKDP010000235.1:0-2013 GCF_042954245.1 Parasynechococcus sp. | reverse complement strand
TGAAACCGCAGGCTTCATCGCCTCCAAGGGCATCCCCGAACCCCTGGCTTCTGTGCTGTTGGTGGCGGCGATTGTGGTGCTGATTGCCGGATCGATCCTGCTGGTGTTCGGCAGCAACACGGTGCTGGTGGCCTCGCTGCTGCTGTTCCTGGTGCCCACCACGCTGATCTTCCACACCTTCCCCGTGGAGAGCGGCTTTGCGATGAACCTGGCCCTGATCGGCGCGTTGATCTTGGCCATCACCCGTGCCTGGGGCAATGGCGTGCCCAGCTTCACGCACCTGCGCTCTAAGGGCTGATCGCTGGTTGGCTGGATCAGGGCAGGGCCAGAGCCGTTCCTTCGCGGCGCGGATCCGCAACCCCCTGCCAGCCAGTATCGATTTTTTGAAGCAGAGCGGTGCCGCTGCCGATGCTCTGACGTCGTAGGTTTGCCTCGCTTTTGAGCTGCTCCAGTGGAAACGGCCAGGGCAGCGGGGGATCGCTTTCCAGCACCAGCGCATTGCCCCGGCGTGAGAGATGAGGAAGGCCCACCGCCCGCGCCGGCGATTCGTTCCAGACCAATGACGCCAGCAGCACCCGGCTGAGTAGATGGGGAATGCTGCGGCCGCCGGGGCTGCCGAGGGCCAGCACCGGCTCGCCGTTGCGGAACATCAGCGTCGGCGCCATCGACGACATCGGCCGCCGTCCCGGCCGCCGGCGGTTGGCGACCGGTTTGCCGCCAAGGCTGGGCTTGAAGGCGAAATCGGTGAGCTGATTGTTCATTACCATGCCGGCCACCAGGTGACGACTCCCGAAGATCGTCTCCACCGAGGAGATGTAGGAGGCGATGTTGCCGCGGGCGTCCACGATCGTGATCTGGCTGGTGCCCTGTTCGATGCCCCGATCTGACCTGCCGTAGAGATAGTGCTCGATGCCTGGGGGTAGCCCCGGTGTTGGCCTTGAGCCGTTGGCATGCTGCATGGCTCTGGCCCGGCTGGCGATGTAGGCCGGATCCAGCAGGGCTGCGGTGGGGACCGCTCCATCGATGGGATCGTGCACCCAGTAGAGGCGGTCGACATCGGCCCAGGCCTGGGCGCGGGCCAGCTGCCGCCAAATCTGCGGCTCACCTGCGCTGGAGCTGGGCAGATTGGTGTTCTGGTTCAGCAGCGCCAGGGTTTGCAACAGTGCCAAGCCACCGCTGCTGGTGGTTGGCCGCCGGGCAGGTAGAACGCTTGAAATGCAGGGCTGTGGGCAACGCCGAAACGCTGAACAAGGCAAATGGAGCGCAACAACCGTGGGCTCGGCAGAAAGCCAGCGCTGGCCAGACGGATCGCCGGTTGCAGGGTTTGGCTCCAGGGCAGATGACCGTGGTTTTGATGGGCGTCCCAGAGCAGGGTCACGGTGCCGGGAATGCCGATGGCGTTGGCCTGGCTGGTGGCCTGACGCCAGGGGATAGGATCTCCCGAGGCGTCAAGCAGGTCACTGGCGTGGCTGCGTTCGGGGGCCATTTCACGGCCATCCAGCACCGAAAGCTGGCGTTGTTTGGCATCCCAGTGAAGTAGAAAACCGCCTCCAGCGAGTCCGGAACTCTGTGGTTCGACCACCGCCAGCACCGCTTGCGCTGTGATCAGAGCATCGATGGCGCTGCCGCCGTCGTTCAACGCAGCCAGCGCCGCCTTGCTGGCGAGGGGATTGGCGGTCACCACCACCCGGCTGATCCGCTGGCGCTTGAGATGCCCTTGCGGCCGGGGTCGGTGGATTCCGGATCGTCGCGGCTGATCGGGGTTGCCGATGCGGGGAGGATGCTCCAAAGGCTCATTGCCAGCAGCAACGCTTTGATCTGGGGGAGCACGGCGGTGGATCGGCTGCTTTCAGTCTTGTGGCTGGTGAAGCGGACTGCTGGCCTTCCGATCAAAAAAAGAGCCGGCCCCTCAGCCCGCTCCTGCTTGACGCATTGAAGGCACCACAGCCTTCACTTTAAGAGTGGATCAGCGGAGGGCCGTTCGAGGTGCGATTGGAGCGTTTCTCAGAAAAC
>NZ_JBGKDP010000234.1:0-2859 GCF_042954245.1 Parasynechococcus sp. | reverse complement strand
TGCCTGTGAATGCAGCTATCCGTCCCAGCTGGCGGAACGACGAGGCCATCGCGCCCATCACTGGACGGCCGAGCTACTGAGGGAGGAGAACAAGGCCTTTCTGGCTGAACTTCCGATGACACTGCGGCGCGACAAGCTGCTGTTTGTGCATGGCAGTCCGAACAGTCAGCACGAATATCTATTGCCTGACATGAACGCTTTTGCTGCCCTCGAGCGGGTAGAAACAGCAGGGGCGTAGACCTTGTTCTGCGGCCACACCCACCAGCCCTATGTGCGCGAACTACGGCAGGGGTCCGTTCGGGTGAAGTTGCAACAACGCGATCAAGGCACATCAACAGAACAGGAGCTGGAACTGCCGTTGCGGCGGATCGTCAACGCTGGTTCCGTGGGGGAACCGCGTCATGGCAGCACCAAGGCCACTTACGTCATCCATAACGACAGCATCGGAGAGGTGTCGATTCGAGAGGTCGACTACGACGTCGCCAAAACATGTCGAGCGATCGTTGATGCGGGCTTACCGGAGGTGTTTGCCTGGAGGCTCAGCCACGGCTTCGAATACGCCGAGCGGGCTGAAGACGCAAGCCACGTGTGTGAGCGCTGATGGAACGCTGGGCCCTGGTGAGTGGTCTCCAAGGAGACCTGGATCTGTACGAGCAGATCCAGAAGGAGTTGAAGCAACAGCGGGGTGTTGCCAATCTCTTCGTTCTCGGTGATCTGATCGGATCACAACGCAAGTGCAATGCACTGCTCGAGCGTTTGAGGCAGCCGCAGCGCGCTGATCTTCAGCCCGACTGCATCTACGGCTGGTGGGAAGAGCAACTTCTGGCGGAGTGTGGTTACCGCGGAGAACGCAAAGCTGAAGGCCTCAGAGAAGAGCAAGGCGAGGCGGCGGTCGGCGAGCTTCTCGCTGCGGTGGACGCCGACCATCTCAATTGGCTGGCATCGCTGCAGTTCGGCTTCATCGAACTTGACTGCGCTTTGATTCATGGCAGCTCTGCGGACGTCGGCGACCGGCTGACGGAAGACACCTCAGCATTGGTGCTGCTGGATCGACTGACGCGGCTGGATGTCAACCGACTGTTCACGGCACGCTGTCAGCGTCAGTTCTGGCTGGAGCTTTCCGGTGGATCCATCCAATCCCATGTAAGAGACCATGCCGGTGAACAGCAGAGCGAACAGGCTGTGCCAAAGCGAAGTGTGATCGGCATTGGCGGGGGGAGGCATTACACCCTCTACGATCCCGCTACCGATCACATCGAGTTTCGAATTGCGGGAGAACCCTCCCATACCGCGGGTCGGGGTTTTGGCTGACAGCCACGTTGCTCGAGGCCAATCAACGCGTAAAGCTATCCATACGCTGGAGCCAAACACAAGCGACGCATGGTCGACCACAGCCAACAAAAGCTCACGGCTCGCGAGATGGTGCGAGCCCACGCCTACCCAGTGCTGGGTGTCGTCAGTAGCCTCAGCCTGCTCAGTATCGCGGTTCTGCTGATTCCACAAGCCGTCAAAACCCATCGCTACAACAGCTGCATCGACGCACAGATCGCCATGCAGGCCAACATCAATCCCAAAAGAAGCACAGCTCCCGGCAAGAAGAACTACCTCAAAGCCGTCGAACACTGCGAAGGCTTCTGAACCGATGAGCGCCATCCAACCCTTATCGGCTTTCACCATTCGGCGTTTTGGCCCTGTTGGTGAACCAAACGCCAGGAATGGCCCACGGCAGGGGGCTCTACGCTACCGAAGCCGAAGCCCGGCAGCAGGCGGCTGAAATCGGTTGCACCAGCGTTCACGAGAATAACGGTCGTTGGATGCCTTGCGCTGATGAACGGGAACTCCACCAACAGCTGCGCAAGCAATGAAAACCTCCAAAACAACCAGCCGACAGGCGCGGCGCGTCCATCGCTGGCTGGTGCCGATCGCCGCAACGCCGCTGCTGATCACCGCTGGAACCGGCTCCCTGTACAGCTTGCGGAGCAGAACATTGATGCCTTCTAGCTACTCAAGCTGCACACAGAACAGTTCGGCTGGCTCAACCTTCAGCCCGTGTACCCAATCCTGCTAGGAGCTCTCACGATTGTTGTGACCGTGTCTGGGCTGATAATGCTGCTCAGGCCAGCCCGCACTAAAGGGAGTTGAATCACCCCGACGGCCTCACTCCGTGCAAGTGCAGCCGCAGGAACCACTGCCATGGCAGGGCTCGTGGTTGGGGTGACCGGCGGCACAAGACTCTGAACAGAAGCTCTAGCCATCTCGAACAACCGCCTGGGATGCACACGCCTCACAGGTGCAATGCAGACAGGCACAGGGAGTAGCGGGAGCCATCACAACCAATCAACTCACTGCTGTGTAGGCCGAAAAACAGATGATTCCAAGACAAATACACCATTCCCAACACAATTCATGCGGAAATATTGATAATGATTCTCATTACAGGTAAGAGCAAGACCTTGCGTCAGCAACTTGAAAGTCAAAATCAATCAAAAATCGGGCCAAAAAAACGACAAATCAAGAAAACAGTCACCGACAAAATCAAATCGATCAATGCTCCACTTGCAATCATCAAGAGCAATTCATATCCCTCCAGGCAAAGCATCAAGGCCCAAAGGGACAAAATAAACTCCCGCAAGCAGGTATCAAAAGATACGAGCCATCAGCTCAAAGAAGAAACAACCCATCCAGCAGGTTGTCAAAGTAAGCAAGCCCTTACGGGCATTCCTGTGTGAGGAACCTAATGAAGCTTTTCCAGCAACTGCTGGTGGCCCCTGCCGCCCTTGGCCTGATCGCCAGTGGCGCTAATGCCGCCGAGCTGAACATCAATGGCGTCTCTGACTATGCCTTTGATGCTGATCAGGT
>NZ_JBGKDP010000233.1:0-22118 GCF_042954245.1 Parasynechococcus sp. | reverse complement strand
TAGGCGTGGCCTTTGATTTCACACAAAAAGGTTGCTCTTCGGAACAGAATCTGATGTGATCCGGGCGACCTCATTAAGATCCTCGGGTTTAGCCCCTCATCTCGGCGTCTCTTTTGGTTTTCCCCCAGACAATGTTTGGACGAGGGCTTCAAACCTCCGAAGATTCAGGGACTGCGATCGAGCAGACCATGGAGCGGCTACCCCATGGGACGCGGCGTCTGGCAGCTGAACTCAAATCTCCACTGCCTGTTCAGATGCTCTGGGATGTGCTGACGGATTACGAGAACCTGTCCCGCTTCATTCCCAACCTCAGCACCAGTGAGCTGATTCAGCGCCAGGGGCAGACCGTACGCCTCCAACAGGTGGGCAGTCAGCAGCTTCTGGGACTTCGTTTCTCGGCCCAGGTTCAGTTGGAACTGACGGAATACCGCCAGGACGGACTGCTGCAGTTCCGCATGGTGAAAGGGGATTTCCGACGCTTTGAAGGGTCGTGGCAGATCCGTCAGCGTCCCGATGGCAGCTCACTGCTTTATGAGCTGACGGTTCAAGGCTGTCTTGGCATGCCGATCGGCCTCATCGAGGACCGGCTGCGGGACGATCTCTCCAGCAACCTCAACGCCGTTGTGCAGGAAGCACATCGCAGAAACAGCTGAAAGAGAAACTCGGTTGGCCGTCTGACCTCAGCCCAGGTTCAGTTGGGGCTGATCGAATAGCAAGTGAGCAGCGATTTCAAAGCTCCTTCAACAATCTGGGACCTGAAAAGCGTCTCAAAACGATTGAATTGGTACTCGATTCATCATCAAAACGGGTCTGGTGATTACGTCATACCCCCAAGGGGATTCGAACCCCTGTCGCCTCCGTGAAAGGGAGGTGTCCTAGGCCTCTAGACGATGGGGGCGAGGCCGTAATCAGCGAGCAGTCTGTGCTCCTGATCACTTGTGGACACTAGGGCTTGGTCGGACCCTCCGTCAAGACAGCTTGACCCCATTCGACACCTTGTCCTTGCCAGATCGGCACCGTGAAGGTGAAGCAGGCACCTTCGCCAGGGTCCGAAACCACCCAGATCTTGCCGCCGTGCACTTCGACGATGCGTCGACAAACCGACAGCCCCACGCCGTAGCCGGTGGTTTGGTCGGAGGTTTGCGGCAGCCGCACCCGATCCAGGAAAATCCGCTGCTGTTCCGTTTCCGGAATGCCCGGGCCACTGTCACAAACGCTCACCTCCACCCGTTGGCTGGTGCGGTGCAGCATCGTGAGCGAGATGTGCCCGCCGTCGTTGGTGTATTTCAGGGCGTTTTCCAGGAGATTCAGCAGGACTTGGCGCATGCGGCGCTGATCGGCGAAGACCTTGGGCAGGTCAGCGGGAATGTCGGTTTTGATTTCGACGTTGCGACCCAGCCACAATTTTTCGAGCTCGAGGATCACTTCGGCTGAAACGCTGGCCAGGTCAAGCCGCTGTGGGTTGAACAGGGTTTCCCACCGGGTGGTTCCCACTTCCAGCAAATCCTTCGACAGCGCCTCCATCTCTTGCAGGCGGCGGGTGATCACGTCCTGAAAGCGATCCATATCGATCTGGCCCAGCTTCTGGCTTTGCAGGGCCAAGGCCGCTGCCGTGAGTGGGGTGCGCAGTTCATGGGCCACCATGCGCAACAGCCGTTCCTGAGCGCTGACGCGATCGATCAGCGTTTCGTTCTCCTGGCGTAGCACCAGCAGCTGATCCTCCAGCTGGAGTTCTTTTTGGGTGCGACTGCCATCGAGTTCGGTCGGCCTGAGGCTGAGGCCAAGGCCGCTCACCACCCCATCCTGTTTCCAGCGGGGCACCCATCCTTTGAGTTGCTGAAGGATGTTGCTTCCCGCGAACACCTGCTTCGGGTTCGGCGATAGTTTGATCAACGCAGGCGTTACCACGAGGCGATGCAGCTCAAGTAGTTCAGGTTGCTGGGAGGGATCGGCAACCTGCAGGGTGACTTTGAACCCCAGGTCTTCCCGTTCCAGGAACTGCACCAGGGAACGGAGGTCCTGACCCGACAGGTGATGTCGAGCCGCCACCAGCAACAGCTCCAGCGTTTGCCGTGTCTTGGGAGCGTCCTTGACCACGCGGACTGCAAGACAGCAAAAACCGAGGCTCACCTTATGGGTTTTTGACTGCACCGCTAGCAGCGCTAAGACGAACAGGAATACTCCGTTGCGTCATTGACGCGGTCCATGTCGCTTTTTTCCGCGCAAAACCGTGTTCCTCTGACCGTTCCCAGCGGAGTGGCTGCCCAGCCTTCGATTCAGGTGGATAGCAACCTACGCCGCTGGTTCAGCCGCAATTTGGGGTTGTGGCGTTCCCGGCGGCAATACACCTTCAGTGACGACCAGGTTCTCCACTTGGATATGAACCTGAAGATGGAGGCGTTCACACACCCCGAGGCGGGTGAGAGCCGCTACCGCTTCAGCTGGTGGTCTGATCAGGAAGATCAGCATTCCGACGAATTCTTTGCCCGCAAGCCTTGGTTTGAGCGCAGTGGCGTGATGGAAGCCACGTTGTGGGGCCATCAACTCCAAAGAAGTCGCGGTTACCTCACGGGAGACCCGGTGCGCACCCGGCTGCGTCAGGTGGATGAGCACGAAACTATCCTCGAATCCCACCACCAGCAGTGGGACATTCTCGAGCACATTCGCCTTGTCGATCAGGACCGCTACCGCTACCGCGCCATCTACAGTTGGGAGAACGGTGATCTCTCGATCGTTGAGCACCATCACGAGATTCGAATGTCCGATCCCCTGCCGCTGATCGAGGACGACTGAACGGCGCCGTTGTGCTGATGGCCCAGTTCAACAACCGCGCCTGAGCTCCGGCCAGCCTCGGCATGGGCGGTAAATTGCGAAAAATTGACGCTGCCGGGAACCAAGGTGATTCGTCGTTCATTGGCTGCCGTAGCTCTCTCGCTGGCTGCCCCCTTGCTGTCACCCGCAACGGCCCTGGCTCAGGCCTCCAAGGACAACCCCACTCCTGCCACAGCCACAGAGGTCAACACCTACGGTGTGATGTCGATTGCCACTTTCTGTGAGGCAAGGGCGCAGAAGATCGATTTCAGCAAGTCTTTGGCCGTGGCTCTCGCCGGTCACCTGCATGTGATCTACGGCAAGCACGGTGGTTTGCTTCCCGGCACTAAAGCCCCCTTGCCTGAGAAGCAATTTCTCAATAATGCAGGATTCATGATTGTTGGCGGTGCGCTGAAGTTCTGCCCTAAATCAGTCCCCGCAGCAGAAAAAACACGCTTTGAAAAAGCTGCTGCCTCGTTGAAGCCCGCCAAAAAATAATTTCTCTTCAGTCTTCATTCTTTTTAACGTCTGGCCGATCAGGTCAGACGTTTTTTTGTTCATATGTTCTGTCGTCTTCTGCTGTTTGAAAGCTGGCTTCTTGGCAGAAGTGTCTTGGCTGAAACGTCTCGGTTTTGAGGTTCGTCCGTCAGGATCATTCGGTGCTCGTGTCGTTAGGCCATGACTGCTGCTGCTTCGATTCGTCTGGCGGACTACACGCCATGGGCTTTTGAACTCCCCGCCATCGCCCTGGACGTGAACATCCAGGATGACCATGTCGTCGTTGCGTCCAGGCTCAGCCTTGAACCGCGTCTGCCCGGTGAGCTGTTGGTACTGTGCGGCGTTGATCTGGCTATCGAATCCCTGGCGATCGACCAGACGCCGTTGCAGCCTGAGGATTACAGCTTTACCGACGGACGTCTCACCATCCCCAACGTGCCGGGCCAGCCGTTTGTGCTCGAGACCTGTTGCCGTCTGGACCCCTACTCCAATAGCTCGCTCGAAGGCTTGTATGCCAGTGGTGGTCTGCTGAGCACCCAGTGCGAGGCTGAAGGATTCCGGCGCATCAGCCTTCACCCCGATCGTCCGGATGTGCTGAGCCGATGGCAGGTGCGGATTGAGGCCAGCCGCAGCAGCTGCCCTGTACTGCTGAGCAATGGCAATGCGGTTCAGGAGGAATCCGTTGGTGCTAATCGTCATGCGGTCACTTGGGATGACCCTTTCCCCAAGCCCTCCTATTTGTTCGCCCTGGTGGCCGGAGACCTCAGGGAGATTCGTGATCACTACACAACGGCGTCGGACCGGCAGGTCACCCTGCGCTTGCATGTGAAGGAAGGGGATGAACCCTTCACGGCCCATGCCATGGCCTCGTTGAAACGATCCATGCAGTGGGACGAATCGGTTTACAATCTTGAATACGACCTTGATGAATACAACATCGTTGCCGTCCGTCACTTCAACATGGGCGCGATGGAGAACAAGAGTCTGAATATTTTCAACTCAAAGCTTGTTTTGGCTGATGCGGAAACAGCCACCGATGCCGAACTGGAACGCATCGAAAGTGTGATTGCCCATGAATACTTTCACAACTGGAGCGGAAATCGCATCACCTGTAGGGATTGGTTCCAGCTGTCGCTTAAAGAAGGCCTGACGGTGTTCCGTGATCAATGCTTCACCGCAGATCTGCATTCGGAAGCGGTGAAGCGCATTGAGGATGTTGCGATGTTGCGCAACACTCAATTCCGTGAGGACGCTGGTCCCACGGCGCACCCGGTGAAGCCAGTGGAATACCAGGCGATCGATAACTTCTACACAACAACCATCTATGAAAAAGGTGCGGAATTGATCCGCATGCTGCGCACCCTGCTGGGACCCGAGCGGTTTATGAAGGGAATGGAGGTTTACGTGCAACGTTTCGATGGCACGGCCGCCACGACGGAAGACTTTATTCAGGCGATCGCCGATGGCGCCACCAGCCAGGGCGAGCCGCTTGGATTTGATCTGGAACGCTTCAAGCGCTGGTATCACCAGGCAGGAACTCCGGAACTCAGCATTGATCGGCAGTGGAACCCCGAATTGGGTCAGCTGACGGTCGACTTGTGCCAGGCGACGCCTCCGACGCCGGGGCAAGCGGACAAACTACCCCTGGTGCTGCCGGTTGCTATGGCCCTGGTGGGTGAGCAAGGCCGTGTTGGTGAAGAGCAGCTGCTGGTGATGGAGGCTGAGCGCGCCAGCATCACCCTGCAGGGCCAGCCCGGCGACACCCCCCCTGCCCTGTCAGTGCTGCGTCGCTTCTCGGCGCCGGTGCACGTGCGTCTGGAGCAGCCGCTGGAGGAGTGCCTGCAGCTGTTGGCTTCCGACGATGACTCTTTCTGCCGCTGGGATGCGGCCCAGCGCCTGGCACGTCAGGTGTTGTTCGCGCGGGCTGAAAAACAGCCGAAGCCTGCGGTGGAAGCGGCATTGATTCAGGCCCTCGATCAGCGGATCTGCGCCTACGACGGTGGTGATGGCATGGACCTGGCGGTGCTGCTGGCGCTGCCGGGTATGGCGGAACTGGAGGCGTTGCAATCCCCGGTGGATCCGCTGGCGCTGGATCAAGCCTTCCGGGCGTGGACCCAGGAGATAGGCGTTCAATTGCAGTCGTCCCTGCGCCGACTCCTGGAGCTGGCCCGGGCTGACTGGACCTTGGCTTGGCCGACTGGCCAGGGCGGCCGTGCCCTGACGGCCTTGGCCTGGCGCTGGCTTGCCGCGGCGGGCGATTCCACGGTTCAAGCGGAAGCTTTGGCGGCGGTTTCTGGACCCTCGATGACCCTGGCGCGGGGAGCCCTGCGGGCCTTACTGCCGCAGGAGAGCGCTGAGCGTGAGCAGGCGATGGCGCTGTTCTACGACCGTTGGCAAGACAAGTCTGTGATCCTGGACGCCTGGTTTGCGATAGAGGCATCAGCTCCCAGGTCCAACGCGTTGGAGCGGGTTCAACAACTTTGGGAGCACCCGCGCTTCGATCCCCTGGCGCCCAATTCCCTGCGCGCTGTTCTCGGTGGGTTTACCGCCAATGTTCAGGCGTTTCATGCCACCGATGGCAGTGGTTACCGGTTCATGGCGGAGCAGATTGCAGCGGTCGATTCCCGCAATCCGATCACTGCGTCACGGATGGCCAAGGTGTTCAGCCGCTGCAGCAGTTACGGCCCCGAGCGCCAAATGGTCATGCGTCAGGCCATCGACCAGTTGGACGCCAAGCCCTTGTCGGCGAACACGGCCGAGGTGGTGAAGCTGCTCACGATATGACCACCACCAGTACGATGATCGCGATCAGCAGGATCACCAGCCAGCATTTTGTGTTGCTGCGCCGGCTGGTGCGCGGTGTAGACCGCACGGCTCGGATTCCGGCCGCAAGGCCACAGTTCTGACAGACCAACCGACCGGCCATGGATCGGTCGGCACGAAACCGGCGGCTTCCGCAGTTCTGGCAGACGGTGACGGCCAAAATCTTTCCATTAGCGTTTCACCAGCTTGCCTGGCGTCAGTGAGTCAGGCAGACAGTCATCGCGTCAGTCAGTCCCGTTCCCAGCCGTCGCAGCCGGCTGTGGAGCGTTGGCGCTTGGTGCGCCGGTAGCTCTCGTTCTGTTGGGCCAGCAATGATTAACCGGTTGATCGCCATGGCGTTGCCCAGGCAATTCAGCACCTGATCGATCAAGCGGCACTGATCAAATTCGGCGCGCTCTGCAGACGGGATCCCCAATAAGACCAGGGTCCAACACGCAGCACGCCAGCTTTTCATCAATCATCTCAGGGGCTGTAGGGATGGTGCACTGATGGCGGCTGCTGGCTCCCAAATCAATGCTTTTGCAGCGTGTGTCGGTGATCGTTGCCCCTGTCAGGATCACCCGCATCGCCTCGGCGGTGGCGGATTGCTCAGAAGGCCCTTGGGCTCTGGCTCGCTTGCCGCCCGCCAGAGCCGTGGACCCCAAAAGCAGGCTGGCCATAAACAGAGCCACACGTCGCAATTTTTAGCACCCGATGGGAGTGCTTCTCCCTTCGGTTTACACAGAACGCGTCCAGGTGACAGCCGTGCTGCGTTCAGCAGCCACCGCGGCACCAGCGTTGGCGCTGCGGCCTCGGTTCAGCGTTGGCTTCACTGGCTGTACTCCGTCCAGGGAGTGGAGGTGGCGGCAACAACGCAGCGGGCTGAACGGGAAGAAGTCGCGATCCCCATGCGGCATCAAAGGGAACCACCACGATGGGGATCGGTTCCGCACTCTTTGCCGGCCAGGCCAAAGCGCTGGACGCGATCAGGGCTGTGATCAGAAGTCTCATCGCGCCATTTTTGCCGATCCTGCGGTGTCATGCCGGCTACGTTGTCAGGGCCCAAGCTCAACGCCTTCTCAGGCTTTGGAGTAGGAGACGTCGCGATAGGTTCAGAGCAACGGAATTGCGAACGGATTTGATTTGCTCAGCGCGATAGCTTTTCCCCATGTATTTCAGTTGGATTGTTGGCCTCACAGATACTGCTTCTGTCTTTGCATATTTGTTGCCCAAGAAGTGAGTTCCACCGAGTGAATAGGGAGGCATAAAAACTTTTTGAGTTCTACGTCGTCGTAAAAAAGCCGCAAGGTTCAGCTTGATGCCTTTTTCTTTAGCCATTGTTAAGGCTGCGTCAGCTTAATACAAGTTCTGTTCTCTGCGCCTGATACTGACAGCGAAAAGAGGTTAATGCGAGTTATGGGATGTTGTATTAGCTATTGCGAAACGAGTGAAATATTTTGTTGGTTTTCCCATGCTGTTGAACTTTCCTTGATTGATTCTCTCAGACTTGAGGCTTGGAGCGTTCCTCTGTTTGCGCTTTGTTGCAGCGTTGGCATGCAGAAATTCTGTCTTTGTGGTGTTCCGGTAGCGTCAGCCGGAATGGATCCACGTCAAATTCATAGCCACAGGAACAGCGGGCATGGAACTTCAGTTTTTTGGCTTTCTTGAGTCGCTTTAAAAGGGTGATGTTGCCAAAAACCTGCTCTGGCTTGAATCGCTCAAGCTTAGTGCGTTCTTCGGGGGCATGCTTGACCCGCGCTTTGTGCAGCGCGTTGTGCACAGAATTTTCACTGCCTTTGCCCAGGATTTTAGGGATCTGGAGGATCGAGCGCCCTTCCTGCAGATACAGACGTTTGATCTCCTCGATCTCAGCACTTGTGAAGCCAGATTTCTTGCCCACCTTCTCCCTTTTTTTGATTTGAGTCTCTCAGGCGGTGCGCAAGCGCCATCCACGTTCTCGGAGGCGAAATGTCAGCCTGTCGGGATGATTCCACTGAAACCACTGCTGCAACGGCTGGCCGGAGTTGCCGGCATGGAGAGCGGCTGCAAGCGCCTTGTTGTTGTTCTGGGTCAGCTGGGGGATTTCGATTCAATCGAGTACGCCCAGGCGCTGGTGCCAATGCTTCCCCAGTTGGCGGCGGTTGGGGTCAAGATTCAGCTGTTCGGCATCGGCAACGCCGCCAGTGCCGAGCGCTTCGCCGCTTTCACCGGGTTTCCCCTGCAGCAGCTGATCGCCGATCCATCACCGGTGTTGCATCAGTCCCTGGGGTTGGAGGCCGGCTTGAAGCTTCCCGGTGGGCCATGGCCTGTTTTTTTGCTGATGTGCGTCGGCGTGGGCTCGCCGGGCACCCTGCGCGAGGTGCTGCGCGGCTATACCGGGGATCGCTCGGCTGCCCAGATCTTTGACGACGAGGAGTGGGTTGAAGCGTTTCCTCTGCCACGCTTCCGGGGTGCTCTGTTTCGCCAGGCCGGTGGTGCGGGCTTCCAGCGACCGTTTGAGCTCGCCACCAAGCGTCTGCGCAACATGAACGAAGTGCTCAGCAACTGGCGCACCTACGTGCCTTGTGACGACTACATCACCCAGCGAGGCGCCACCGTGCTGCTCGATGCCGATGACAGCGTCATCTACTGCCACCGCGATCAAAGCCTGCTCGGCTACTCAGCTACCATGGAACGTCCCCTGGCGTTTCTTGACGCGGTCCTGTCTGAGGGCTGAGCTCAACCGGCGGAGGGCTCGCGATACACCGCAAGAGCCGCCACCAAGCCGCCGATGAACCCTGCGCTGTGGCCGATCCAGCTGACGCCGGCGGGTGAAACGCCGGGGATCAAGGCGATCAGGGCTGAGCCGTAGAGCCAGAACGCCACCAGGCCCAGCACGATGGACAAGATGCGACGTTCCAACCAGCCGATCAGCAGCAGGTAGCCCAGCAGTCCGTAAACCACGCTCGAGAGTCCATGGCTGCGGGCCGGCCAGAACAGGGCCACCGGAATGTTGATCAGCAGCACCGACAGCCAGACGCTCAGGTAATCGCGCATCCCCCGGCTGAGCACTAGCCAGCTCAGGGGCAGAAACGCCAAGCTGTTGGAAATCAGATGCCCGAAGCCGGCATGGCTGAATGGCGCTGTGATGCCCCCCCACCACGGTTGATCCGGGCCCATCGGCAGGTTCCACTGCCCCGCAAAGATCAGTTGGTCGATCAGCTCCTGCCCCCAGGCCAACGCCAGGATCAGCAGGGGAAGCAGCAGTCGAACGCGCATCGTCTTGCACCAATGACCACAACAATGACGCGGATGCTGGGCGGATGATCAGAAGCGACGTAGACGTTCTGGTGATCGGCAGCGGCATCGGTGGACTGTGTTCCGCAGGTTTGTGTGCCCGCGCCGGCCGCGAGGTGCTGGTGCTGGAAGCCCATCATCAACCCGGTGGGGCCGCCCATGGCTTTCAACGCCAGGGTTATCACTTTGAATCCGGTCCATCCCTCTGGAGTGGCTTGGGGCGTTGGCCCAGCAGCAATCCCCTGGCCCAGGTGCTGCGCGCGTTGGGGCAAACCGTGGAGGTGATTCCCTATCGCACCTGGGATATGCTGTTGCCGGAAGGGGATCTACGCATCGCCGTTGGGCACGACGATTTTGAGGCTGTGGTGCGCAGCCTGCGCTCCCCCGAGGCGGCCGCTTAATGGCGGCGTTTTGTGGAGGCGCTCCAGCCGATTGTCGCCGCTGCCGATGCTTTGCCCTTGCTGGCCCTGCGGCCTGGGGTTGATGGCATGGCGCAACTGCTGAAGCGTGGGGGGCGCCTGTTGCCGCACCTTGCGGCGATGCGTCACCTCTCCGGTTCCTTTGGGCCCCTGGTGGATCGTTACCTCAGCGATCCCTTCCTGCGCCATTGGGTAGATCTGCTCTCCTTTTTGATCAGCGGCATGCCGATGGGAGACACCAATGCTGCAGCTATGGCCACGCTGTTCGGCGAATGGTTCGAACCGGAAGCCCATCTCGACTACCCCGTTGGCGCCGAAGTGGCAGCGTCAGCGCCAGGCCACACCGGCCTGCAACGGCTTCCTGCATCTGTATCTGAGCTTTGATGCCTCTGGGCTGGAGGATCTACCGATCCACACCGTGTGGGTCGACGACTGGGAGCGTGGGTCGATGCCGAACACAATGCCGTGGTGTTGTCGATTCCGTCGGTGTTGGATCCCTCGATGGCACCGACCGGTCGCCATGTGCTGCATGCCTACACCCCGGCCAGCGAATCCTGGGAGTTCTGGGTTGATCTGGAGCGCGACAGTGCGACGTATCAGCAGAGAAAGCAGGAGCGATGCGCTGTGTTCTGGCGGGTGCTGGAACGCCGTATTCCCGATATCCGCGACCGCTGCGAGCTGATCATGGAGGGAACGCCGCTGACCCACAGCCATTTCCTCAATGTTCATCAAGGTAATTATGGCCCTGCCCTTTCAGCGGCGGAACGGCTCTTCCCTGGTGTGACGACGCCCCTCGCCAATTTCTGGCTTTGTGGTGCCAGCACCTTCCCCGGTATCGGCATCCCCCCTGTGGCGGCGAGTGGTGCCATGGCGGTCCATGCCGTCCTCGGCCGCGGAAGACGCAAAGTAGTCTGCTGCGGGAGCTGGAGCTTTGGAGCAGCTGCGTCATAACCTCATTTTGGAACGCTGACGCAGTCCATGACTTCCAACGCTCGGATCGATTCGCTGCAGCTGATGCTCACGGATCTGCGCATGCGCAACGAGCCGATCCGTCACAAAGCGGCGTTTCGTGGCTGCCAACCGGAATTTCAGGCGTTGGTGAGTCGTTTGATCGAGCAGCTGGAGGGGGAACTTCTGGACGAGAAGCAGCGCTCCCGTGAAGCCTTACGTCGGGCCTGATCCTGAGAGCAGGTCGCGCCACTGAGCCTCCTGACTTGGCGGCCTCCGTTGTGCCCTCCTGAGGGAAGCCGCTGAGGAAGTCCTTGTCTTAAGCGGGCTGATAGGGCCCCTGTTTCAGCTCGAAAATCACGCTATCGGCCTCCAGAGCCACCAGGGTGTGGAATTGATCTTCTGCCACCTCAATGCCATGGGTGGGGCTATTGGCGCTGAGATGAAGCAGCTACTGGATATCGCCCTGACTGTTGAACAGCAGCAGCCCGATGGCGCCCTGCAGCACCAGGAAGCATTCGAAGCCTGTGCCGGAACCGTTACGCTGGTGGCGGTAGGGCGGCATATGGGTGCCGCCCTACAGGACGTTGAGGAAGTGCTGAGCTGAATTCTGTTCCCTGTGGAAATTGTGGTTCAGGCGCAGGCGGAAGTGCTGCCGGGCTTCGGCGACAACCTCGGCGAACAAATGACGATCGATTTTTTGATGTCTGGTGATAATTTCCTGGGGTTTTTGAAATTCTGTCTTGGGCACGCTGACGCTTGGTCTGCGTTTGGGTTTGTTTCAGCTCAGCCTGGGGATTCTTGGTGTTCTGATCCTGGGCCTGTTGAACTGTCTGTTGATTCATGACATCCAGGTCCCAGCGGTGCTGGCGGCCTTGGCCGTTGGTGGTCAGCAGTTGATGGGGTTCATCCACGCCTAGTTCGGCCATCGTTCCGATCGCATCCCCCTCAGCCCCGGCTGCGGCGCACGCCCTTCATCGTGATCAGCTCCTTGGTGCCCTGTTGTTCGGTATGGCCTGCCAGCTGGTGCTGCAGTAGGCGACCAGCATGGAGGCCTCTGGCGGTGAGCTGAATGCGCCGCTGATGGGCCTGTTGATTCTTGCTTTCGTGGGGATCGGCACCGCGATTGCCGCTGGCGGTACGGCGTTTTCAGCCCTGATCGCGGATCGCACCACGGAAGCTGAACGGGCGCGGGTGTTGTCGGCGGCGTGGGGGATGGGTTTTCTGGGGGTTTTGCTGGGAGTGTTCTGGTGAATCAGGTGTTCGGCAGTGCCTGTGGGTCCGATGCCAGCCAAACATCGGTGCTGGCTGGGTTGGAGCGTCTGTCGGTGGTGACGCCACTGCTGTTGCTGGGGCTTGGGGTGGTGTCGGTTTTCGGCGTGGAGCGCCGCATCACAGGCTTGAAGACGCCTGTGAAGTCGGAAGCCCCCGATGTTCCCCAGCGGTTGGCCTTGCCCCAGTTGCTGTTGCAGCTGCGGTTCATCCCCCAGTCCGGACGCTTCCTTGGGGTGCTGTGCCTATTCACTTTCAGCATGTCACTCAACGATGCGGTGTTGAAGCCCTATGGCGCCGCCGTCTTTGGCATGAGTGTTTGTCCCACCACATCACTGAATGTGTTGATCCCCCTGGGCTTCTCTGCTGGCCCGGGTGGGTGCGGTGCTGGCTGCGTTGGCGTTGCTGTTGATGCTTGAGCAGTCCATCCCCCTGCTGCGCATTGCAGTGGCCTTATTTGGCCTGTCGCTGGGGGTGTGCATGAATGCCTGCCTCACCTTGATGTTCAGCTTTGTGCAACCCGGCAGCACCGGCTTTCTGCTTGGTGTTTGGGGCGCGGGCTATTCCTATTCCTGCGGCCTGGCCACCATCAGTGGCGGCGGGCTGTTTTCCTTGCTCAAAGCCTGGAACGGTGGTGATTTGTTCGCGGCTTATGGCGGCGTGTTTGCCCTGCAGATGGTTTGTTCCCTTGGTTCCGCGTTGATGACGCGCTGTTTGGATGTGGTGGGTTTCCTCAACACGGTTAAAACCCGCTTTACAGATGCCATGGACATGGCGGTGGATTGAATCTTGGCTGGAGCTCCGGATCCACTAGAACCGGGTTTTCTCAATTGCAGTGAATGGAAGCGCTGCAGATCGTCTGGTTCAAGCGTGATCTGCGCATCGTTGATCACCGGCCTTTGGTGGTGCGCGCCGGTGATGTGGTGCAGGCGCTGGAGCGGGACCGGCGTCAGTTCGGCATCGATGGGCTATGGAGCTACGAGGAAACCGGCAACAGCTGGACGTATCAGCGCGACAAACGCGCCGGATGCGCAGCCGCAATGGCTGGGCTAAACGCTGGAAGGTTCAGATGACGAAGCCCATCACACCAGCGCCGGATGTGTTGCAACGCCTGGAGGGCATTGATCCTCGTATGATCCCAGAGCGCCCCTGTTAAGACCTGCTTTCGGATGCGTGTCCGCAGCGTCAGATCGGTGGGCGTTCGATCGGCCTGAGGGAGTTGAGCGACTTTCCGCATCACCGTGCCCAGCGCTATCAACGGGCGATCTCGAGCCCCAACACCGCCTTCACCGGTTGTTCTCGGCTTTCGACGTATCGCACCTGGGGTTGTCTCTCGATGCGGGAGGTGTTGCAGACCAGCCGTACCAACAACGGCCGCTGCGTCAGCAGCTTTGAATCACGGCTGCACTGGCACTGCCATCTTATTCAGAAGCTGGAGGATCAGCCGGCGATTGAATTCGGCGATTTCCATCCCTTCATACGGGGCATTCGCGAGGCGGATGTCGAGCGTTTGACAGCCGGTCGCACTGGTGTTCCCTTTGTGGATGCCAGCATGCGCGCCTTGCGGGCCCATGGCTGGATCAGCTTCCACATGCGGGCGATGTTGATGTCCTTCGCCAGCTATAAGCTTTGGCTTCCCTGGAGGGACAATAGCCTGCATCTGGCCCTCCAGTTTGTTGATTACGAACCGGGGATTCACTGGAACCAGTGCCAGATGCAGTCGGGCAGAACCTCGATCAACACGATTCGGATTTACAACCCGATCAAGCAGGGCATGGGCCACGATCCCCAGGGGGCTGTTCATCCGTCAGTGGTGCCCTGAACCCAAGGATGTGCCTACGATTTACATTCATGAGCCCTGGATGCTGGGTGGTTGCATGCCACCACCGATTGTTGATGTCACCGCATCGATGCAGGACGCCAAAGATCGCATCTGGGAGATTCGTCGATTGGCCGGTTTTGATCGCCATGCCGATGCGATTCAGCGCAAGCATGGCTCCCGTAAGGCGGGGTTGAAGCCGGTGGGGGCACGCCGCCGCTGGCGCAAACCCCAGCCACCCGACAACGGCAGCAAGTAGCTCAGTCTCGGTCTTTAGTTGCGCTGCAGCAACAGCCGTTTGATCACCCGTTGGGCGATGTCGCCGTAGCCCATCTCCCCGGAGAGAATCTGAGCAATCCGCCGTGGTGCGGTGGGCCGCTTGATCCCCAACTGATACCCCACACCGGGGAAGCGATAGAACACCTGCGCAATGCGCCGACCCCAGGCCATCGACTCACCCCAGCGCTCCCGCATGCTGCGGCTGTAGCCCCGCAGATTTCGACTGTCGCCATTGAGCCATTGCGCCAGATGTCGAGCCGCCTCGCAGCCACTCATCAGGGCGGGGCGTAGCCCTTCCGCCAAAAAGGGGTCGCACAGCGATGCTGCATCGCCCACCACCACAATGCCGTCGCCATCAAGACGGTGATGGCCGTTCCACACCCTCAGTTGCCCCCGTTGACGGATCCCGGCATCGGCGGCGAAGCCCAGATCCGGCAACAGCTGAGCCAGCACCTGCTCCGGGTCGGCATCCTGCTTGCCGATGAAGCTGCCCACACCGATGTTCACACCACCTGCGAGGGGAAAGGCCCAGGCAAAGCCCTGTTTCACTAGGCCGAATTCAAAGCGTGTGGTGCCATCGCTGAGATTTCCCTGGCCCTCGAGCCTCACCGACATGGTGGTGGCCATCTGGGGTTGTTTCGCTCCCAGGCCGAGCCGTTGGGGCCAAGGGGACCCCGAACCATCGGCGATCACCATGGCCCGCCCCTGCCAATGGCGTCCATCGGTTGCCGTCACTTGCCAGACATCTCCATGGCGACGGATGCCATTGACCTCAACGCCTGAAAGACGTTCAGCCCCAGCCTGAATGGCCTGATCTGAGAGCAGTTGATCCAGCGTTTCGCGGCGCACGATCCAGAACGGTGCATCCCCTGGCAACTCGGCCACCACCGGATCTTCCAGGCACCAACTGAAATCCACCTGACGGATCACCTGCTCCACCGCTGGCTCCAAGGAAAAGGGAAACCACTGCTGAACTGAGGCCGCCATGCCACCACCGCAGGGTTTGATCCGCGGCTCGGCGTCGCGCTCAATCGTCAGAATGTCATGGCCCGCTAATGCGAGATGCACCGCTGCGGCACCTCCCGCGGCCCCGGACCCGACGATCAGAACATCGCGGGTCCGATCCACTCCGTTGCTCACACTTTGAGGATGTCGGCTTCCTTGGTGGCCAGGTGCTTCTCGAGTTCACCAATGAACTTGTCGAGCGTTTTCTGAACGCCGTCCTGTTCATCGCGGCTCTGGTCTTCGGAGAAGTCGCCCTCCTTTTCCTGCTTCTTGATCTTGTCGATCGCGTCGCGGCGCAGGTTGCGCAGTGCCACCTTGCCTTCCTCGGCGTACTTCGACGCCAATTTGCAGAACTCCTTGCGGCGTTCCTCGGTGAGGGGCGGCACGTTGATGCGAATGATTTTGCCGTCGTTGTTGGGGGTGAAGCCCAGCTCACTCATTGCGATCGCTTTTTCGATAGAGGCCAGGGCGCTGATGTCGAACGGTTGGATCTGGATTGTCTGGGAGTCCGGGGTCGATAGGGTGGCCAGCGACTTCAGCGGTGTGTCAGTGCCGTAGTACTCCACGATGATGCGGTCCAGCAGGGAGGAATTGGCCCGGCCAGTACGGATCGTGTTGAAGTTGCGCTGGGTGGCCTCTACCGACTTGCGCATGCTGGCTTCGAGGTCCTGGGTCGACATGGTTGCTAGGGGAGGAGGCGTGCGTACTGGGAGGTGTTGTTAGGCGGGGTCGCCGATGCGGGAGCCGATCGGTTCCCCGGCCACGGCTCTACCGATGTTGTCAGGTTCAAACAGGTTGAAAACAACAATCGGGATGTTGTTGTCTTTGCAGAGGGCGATGGCGGTGCTGTCCATTACCCCTAACTCGCCGCTGAGTACATCCTGATAGCTGAGCTGAGCGTGCTTCACCGCATCGGCGTGCTGAGCCGGGTCCTTGTCGTAGACCCCATCCACCTTGGTTGCTTTGAACACCACATCGGCATTGATCTCTGCGGCCCGGAGGGCAGCGGTGGTGTCGGTGGTGAAGAAAGGGTCTCCGCAACCGGCGCCGAACACCACCACCCGGTTTTTTTCCAGGTGCCGAATGGCTTTACGGCGGATGTAGGGCTCCGCCACTTCCTGCATGGCGATGGCGGTCTGCACCCGGGTGGGAACGCCGGCTCTCTCGAGCCCGTCCTGGAGGGTGATGGCGTTCATCACCGTGGCCAACATGCCGACGTAGTCAGCTGTGGCTCGTTCCATTCCCGCGGCAGAACCCTTAAGGCCGCGAAAGATGTTGCCGCCACCCACGACGATCGCCAGTTGGGTGCCATTGGCCACCACCTTGGCCACGTCGGAGGCAATCGACTGAACAATGGCGGGGTCGATGCCATAGCCCTGAGATCCCATCAGAGCTTCGCCGCTGAGTTTCAGCAGGACGCGTGTGTAGGTCATCTACAGTCCAGATCCTTTTGACAGTAGCAAGCACTGGCACAAGCCTCTGATCGCCGCTTGGATGGGGAAACCGCGGCTGTTTGATGCCAGAGACCGATGCCACCCAAAGCGGTGTGATGGCCCGTCTCACGCTTTCAGCCCTGGAACGGGCCAGTCAGGATCCGGACTGTTGGCGTGAGCCTGTGGTGCACCGCGCTCTGCTGGTGAGTGGGCTCTCGGTGCTTACCGCGGCCACCCGTCATCTGCAGGACGATCTCGAGGCGGCTGAAGCTGCCTAAGGCTGGGTTGTTCAACTCTTAAAACTCGATGCCCGCTTGGGCCTTTACCCCCTGTTCGCGAAAGGGGTGGTGCACCAGGGTCATCTCCGTCACCAGATCGGCCCGCTCCACCAGCTCGGCTGGGGCGCCTCGGCCGGTCACCGCCACGTGGGTTAGCTCCGGTCGCTCGTTCAATCCGGCGATCACCGTACCGGCCTCGATGTAGCCCAGTTTCAAGGCCACATTCAGCTCGTCAAGCAGCACCAATTTCACCCTGGCATCGCGCAGGTAGCTCAGGGCCGTCTGCCAGGCCGCCTCCACCAGTTGTTGATCCCGATCTCGGTTCTGGGTTTCCCATGTGAAGCCTTCCCCCAGGGCATGCCAGCTCACCTGCTCACCGAAGGCCTGCAGTGCCCGTGCTTCGCCGGGCTCCCAGCCCCCCTTGATGAATTGAACAATCGCCACACGCTCGCTATGGCCAAGGGTGCGAAGCACTAGCCCAAGCCCGGCGGTTGTTTTGCCCTTGCCCTGGCCGGTGAACACCAGCACCAGCCCCTTCTCTTTATTGCGTTCCTCCACCCGTTGCTTTTGTACCTGTTGGCGCCGCTCCATCCGTTTGCGATAACCGGCGTCGTCTGTTTCGGGGGCGAGCTTGCCCCCCATGCCCAGCTCTGCGACGGATTGATCGAGGTCGTTCGTGCTCATGGAAGAAGGGGCGTTGTTGGTTCTATCGAGGCCGTGTGGCAGTGATGCGTTGCAGGGCCCGTCCCGCCAGCAGCTCCTGGCTCACGCTGCTGAACCCGAGTTGCTCCAGCTGGGAAGGGAGGTCGTCCTCCAGCATGGCGGTGGCGGTGTCGGTTTCAAACAGGGCACAAAACAGTTGTTGGGGAAGCTTCAGCCAAGCTCCGGCTGAATGCAGATCCACAAGCACCAACCAGCCGCCTGGTTTAAGCAGCCGCAGGGCACTGCGCAGCACCCGTTCTCGATCGTTGCGGGGAAATTCGTGCAGGGCCACGCTCAGCTGAATGGCACTGAAGCTGGCATCGGCCAGCGGCGGATCTTCGGCCAGTCCCTCCACCCGCTCCAGAGTGGGGTGGCGTTGGGCGGCGACATCCAGGGCGCGGGGGGAGACATCGAGCCCCGTCACGGCGTAGCCCGCCGCCAGCCAGGGGGCCGCTGCTTCGCCACTGCCGCAGCAGAGATCCAGTACCGCTGCGCCGGGCTTGAGATGGGGCTGCAACGCCTCGAGCCCGAGGCCCCGCAGGCGCTCCACCCCACCCACACTCAGCGATGACACCGCTGTAACCACATCGTAAATCCAGCGGTAGCGGTAGGCCAGTGGCCTCAGAAACGGCGTCATCGTTGATGTGCAAAAAAAGGGCAGACAGGTTGTTGTCAGGCCGGTTGCCGGGCCAGAGCTGCATCCACCGCCTGCTGCTGGTCACGCCGGGTGATCCAGTGGTGATAGGTGCGGGTGTGGATCGTCACTGAGTGGCCCATCATCCTGGCGGCGACGGTGTCCGGCAGGCCGACGTGAATGGTGCGCACCGCCCAGGCGTGGCGCAGGTCGTAGGGGGTGATCGGTAGGTCGTAGCGGCGGAACTGCTCACTCACTCGCCGTCCCACCTGCTGCAAGGTGGTGCGACGCAGATCGGTCTGGATCGCCGGCAGAGCGGCCGGGTTCTCTGCCAGCTCCTGCAACCCGAAGCGCTCGACCCAGTCAGGGTGGAAAGGCCAGCTCTGGTGCTCACCGGTTTTGGTGGTCGGTAGCACCCGCAACACCTGATCCCCACCCTGTGCCAGGGAGGAGCAATCGCAGAAGAACACCTCGTGGTTGCGCAGGCCGTAAGTGGCCATCAGGGCAAAGGCCATGCGCCACTGTGGATTGGGGATGCGGCCTGCGGCCTCCAGGATCTGCGGATCGGTGGGCAGCTGGCGGAAGCGGGCCCGGTGTAGGCCGTAGCCGCCGGCCTCCTGGCGCCAGTCCTCCGGCAAGGGCAGCTCCAGGTGCCGGGCCAGGGCGGCGAGGGCCGTGGCGCACTGCTGTCGGCTGCGGCTGCCGTCGTCGTAACTGGTCAGCGTCTGCATCAGCAGGGCTGGCTCAAGCGGCTGATTACCGCACTGACGCGCCAGTCGCCTGAGGTAGGGCAAATAAGCACTGGTCCAGGTGGTGCGACTGCTCGCTGGGGAACGGCGTCGACGCGGGTCGGCAAAAAATGCAGCTTCGAAGGCTTCGATGGCGGTCTGGATACTGATCGAGCGCCCTTGGGGCGTGGCTGCCGATGTGGGGGCCGACCAGAGCATCCAATCAAAACTGCGCTGCTTCAATTGCAGCTGCACCAGGGCGGCAGTGCTGAGGGCTTGATCCAGTCCGGCTGGATCGGCCATCAGCCCCAGGCTGATTCGTTGCAATCCGTTCCGGCTCGGATCCCCGCGCAACGGCAGAGACCCCCGCAGGTTCAGGCGTCGTCCCCGCTGTTCGATGCGCAGGCGTGACCCCCGTGCCGCCAGCTGCGCATTGGCGGTCTCCAGCGCACTTTTGAGCTCCATAAATGTGTCGTTGGAACCAAGGATCGCGTCCATGGCGGCTACGCTCAACCCCCGAAAACCGTTCTGATCGGTATGTCTCGCGTCGGTGTCGTCCTGCTGAATCTGGGTGGCCCGGAGCGTATCCAGGACGTTGGACCGTTTCTGTACAACCTATTCGCCGATCCGGAGATCATTCGGCTACCCAACCCGGCGCTACAGAAACCGCTGGCTTGGTTAATCAGCACCCTGCGCAGTGGCAAGTCGCAGGAGGCCTATCGCTCCATCGGTGGCGGATCACCGCTGCGACGAATCACCGAGCAGCAGGCCCGAGAACTTCAGAGCTTGCTGCGTCAGCGCGGCATCGATGCCACCAGCTACGTGGCCATGCGCTACTGGCACCCCTTCACCGAATCCGCAGTGGCGGACATCAAGGCCGACGGCATGGATGAGGTGGTGGTGCTTCCCCTCTACCCCCATTTCTCGATCAGCACGAGTGGATCCAGTTTCCGCGAGCTGCAGCGCCTGCGTCAGGCGGATCCCGCGTTTGAAAAGTTGCCGATTCGCTGTATCCGCAGCTGGTTTGACCATCCGGGCTATGTGAAGGCCATGGCCGAGCTGATCGCTGCAGAGGTCCGCAACAGCGACGACCCCACGAAGGCCCATGTCTTCTTCAGTGCCCACGGTGTTCCGAAGAGCTACGTCGAAGAAGCTGGCGACCCCTATCAAAAAGAGATCGAAACCTGCACCGGTTTGATCATGAAGGAGCTGGCCGTTCAGATGGGCCACGACAACCCCTTCACCCTGGCCTACCAAAGCCGTGTGGGCCCGGTGGAGTGGCTCAAGCCATACACCGAGGAGGCCCTTGAGGAATTGGGCCAAGCGAAGACCAACGATCTGGTGGTGGTGCCGATCAGCTTCGTCAGCGAACACATTGAGACGCTTGAGGAAATCGACATCGAATACCGGGAGTTGGCCACCGAAGCCGGTGTGGTGAACTTCCGCCGGGTGCGCGCTCTCGATACCTACGCCCCCTTTATCGAAGGCTTGGCGGATCTCGTGGCCACCAGCCTGCAGGGCCCTGAAGTGAGTCTCGATGCGGCGGCGGAGCTGCCTAACAAGGTGAAGCTCTATCCCCAGGAAAAGTGGGAATGGGGTTGGAACAACAGTTCTGAGGTCTGGAACGGCCGTCTGGCCATGGTCGGTTTTTCGGCCTTTTTGCTGGAGCTGATCAGTGGTCAAGGGCCGCTGCATGCGCTCGGATTGCTCTGATCCAGCCAGGGGCGCTTCGGGCCCTTAATCTTGAGGGTGATTGACCCGTCGCCTCTGTGACTCTCACCTCAGCGTCTTCGGCCGTCACTGTGCAGCAGGCCGGTCACGGAGGGCAGATAATGTCTGGGGCGGCAGCCCTGATGGATGCGTTGCGGCGCCATGGCGTCGACACGATTTTCGGCTACCCCGGCGGCGCGATTCTCCCGATCTACGACGCACTTCACATCGCTGAAAGAGAGGGTTGGGTGAAGCACATCCTGGTGCGGCATGAGCAGGCCGGCACCCACGCGGCTGATGCCTACGCCCGCGCCACTGGCAAGGTGGGCGTTTGTTTCGGCACATCTGGTCCCGGTGCCACCAACTTGGTGACTGGCATCGCCACCGCCCAGATGGATTCGGTGCCCATGGTGGTGATCACCGGCCAGGTGCCGCGTCCTGCGATTGGCACCGATGCCTTCCAGGAGACCGACATCTTCGGCATCACCCTGCCGATCGTGAAACATTCCTGGGTGGTGCGTGATCCGGCGGATCTCGCCTCTATCGTTGCCCAGGCTTTTCTGATTGCAGCCAGTGGTCGTCCGGGCCCTGTGCTGATTGACATCCCGAAGGATGTCGGCCAGGACATGTTCCACTATGTGCCGGTTGAACCAGGATCGATTGTTCCCAAAGGCTTCCGTAAGCCTCAGCCCCCCCGGGATGAACCGATCCTGTCGGCGCTTGAGCTGATCGCGGAGGCAGAGCGTCCTCTGCTTTATGTGGGCGGTGGTGCGATCTCAGCCGGTGCCCACGACAGCCTGCGGGTGATTGCCGAGCGCTACCAAATCCCCGTTACCACCACCTTGATGGGGAAGGGTGCCTTTGATGAAAACGACCCTCTCTCGGTGGGCATGCTCGGCATGCACGGCACGGCCTACGCCAACTTCGCCGTCACCGAATGCGATCTACTGATTGCTGTTGGCGCCCGTTTTGACGATCGGGTCACCGGAAAGCTAAACACCTTTGCCCCCTGGGCCCGGGTGATTCACTTTGAGATTGACCCGGCCGAAATCGGTAAGGCCCGCTGCCCTGACGTGGCGGTGCTGGGTGATCTGGGACTGAGTGTGGCGCGGTTGGTGGAGCTGAGCCTGCAGCAGCAAGTGCAACCCCGCACGGCCCCTTGGTTGGCGCGCGTCGCCGAGTGGAAACAGACCTATCCTCTCACCGTTCCTCCCACCGAAGGCCCCCTCTTCCCCCAAGAGGTTCTGCTGGCCGTGCGCGAGTTGGCCCCAAATGCCATCATCACCACGGATGTGGGCCAGCATCAGATGTGGGCTGCCCAGTATCTGCGCAACGGGCCCCGGGGCTGGATCAGTAGTGCCGGTCTCGGCACCATGGGCTTTGGCATGCCGGCTGCGATGGGCGCCCAGGTGGCTTGCCCCGATCGTCAGGTGGTGTGCATCGCGGGTGATGCCAGCATCCTGATGAACATTCAAGAGCTGGGAACCCTGGCGGCCTATGGCCT
>NZ_JBGKDP010000232.1:0-6152 GCF_042954245.1 Parasynechococcus sp. | reverse complement strand
AAACAATTTGGTCCCGATGGCCTCGGCACCACCGAAAGCCACTCGCATCGAGCGTTCTCGCCTGCTTGCTTGAGCGGCATCCTGCTAATCCCTTGTCTTGCTCTGTCTGCAATCGCACTGCACCAGAGCGAGGGTCAAGCTCAATCCCTTTCTGCAACGTCGCATTTAACAGCGAATGCAAGAACGACAGTTGCCAGATGAAGCAAAGCTGACTGAAAACCAAAAGCAGCAGCTTTTCCAAGTGAGGCACGATTGGTTGCTCAGCAGCTATGACCAGAGGCTTGCATTACTCCAGTCCACACAGACCTGTCTGAAAGATGCTCAGACTTTTCAGGACGGTAAAGAGTGCAGGTCAAAGCGACGGCAAATAGGGCGACAGCTCCTTGAAGAAGGTCGCCGAGTCATGAATGCTGAGCGCCAGCGTTTAGGTCTTTCGCCTTTGCAATCTGGCCTGCCGTTTTCGTTCTGATGGGGAGTGATTCTCCTTCTGATGGCATCGGTACAGACGAGAGCCAACTGGATTGGACCCCATGGTCCGTCACTGAGGACGTTGCTCTTGACGGGACGTGTTCAAAGCGAAAGCGAGCCTTTTTCAAATCAGCCTTGCCACGCCTTTTGACATTTCTCGAAAGATCAGCTCGTCATGCTCATCCCAAGCCAGCGCCATGGCACATCACCACTGGTGTTTGTGCTGAGGATGAGGTCGCTCACCATGTGATGGAGATGAACTGGTCTGGTTGGTGGTTCCGCCACATGTGCAGAGCCGCCGACATCCTCAAGATTCCCTGCCCTGACCAGCGCTTCATGGATGATCAACGTCCTTGGAACAGTTGGGGGGAAGCCATTGACCTCAAGCTGGAGCACCAGATCGCTCAGCCAAATGCGGATGGTGAGGAGCTGACTTCTCGCGATTGGGAGTTGCCGCCCTTTTTTCTGGGCAATCGCTTCCCTCGCAAAAAAGAGAATGTCTGCGAATGCAGCATTCCCCTTCCAGAGGAATCAGTTGCTCTCGCGCAGCTCGCTGAACAAGCCAGCCAGTGCGACTCACCAGAGGACTTAGAGATTCCTGCTGTCTTGCAGAAATTCTTCTGAGGACAAGCACGTCAAACCCAACATCAGATGGTCGGGGCCCACAAGTAAAGCCAGTCAAAGTCTCCTTAGCTGGCTTCGTGAGCCCAGCCCATTTCCTTAAGCCACGTCGATTTCAAGGGCTTGCAGCTCTACTTCAGTGGCATCAGCCACCCCTATCAGACCGGTATTTCCGCTTCGATCTCCCAGCCGTCTTTGAGCAGCTCTTCGGCCCTTTTCGAAGCTTCTTCAGAGGCAACATCGATGAGGAGAAATCTCTCTCCTTGGTTGCAATACAGCCTGGTTAATCTGATCATGGCGGGGGCTCCCGGGTGTCAACAGCGCCATGTTGACCCGCTTGCCCCGATCAAGCAATAAAGACGCTCCTACGAATAACTCTTGATTTTGTACAGATGTCTGGCGTTGCTGTCTGTCGCTCAGACGTTGGAATCGATTTAGTCGCTCCGATCGGATGACAACCGAACTCACCAACCTCCCCTGCGGAACGGTTCAGCTCAAAGTCTGCGTGAATCACCTTTGTGAATTGGGTTGGGTGACCTCACACCATCTGGTCCCGACCAAAGAAGCCCAACTGAAGCAGGCGATTCGTCTTCACAAGACGAATTAAGTGAGCCTCAAAGGGCTCGAGGAAACGACTTCCGTCGGGGTGAACGTTGATTGGCCTTGACCCCCAAATTCCAGTCTCTGGCTGGAATGAATTCACTTGACTCAGCTGGCTGGCAGGTTATCGAGGCTGAAGCGGTAGCCCCGCTGACGCACGGTGGTGATTCCACCGCCCTCGCCAAGACCGGCCTGCTCCAGCTTGCGGCGCAGGGTCAGCACCTGAGTGTCCACGGAGCGTGGCCCGCCACTGAAGGGAGGCCAGGCCATTCGCAGCAGTTCCTGTCGGCTGCGCACCAGCCCAGGCGGCATCAACAGCGCACAAAGCAGGGCAAATTCGCGGGGGCTGAGCTCCACCGGCTGCTCCCGCAGCGTCACCTGGCGGAGCAGTAGATGAACCTCCAGCGGACCAACGGTGACCCGTTCCTGCAGGCCGCTATGGCCTCGTTTCAGCAAGGTGCGGCAGCGAGCGGCCAATTCCTCGAGGCCAAAGGGCTTGCGCAGCACATCATCGGCACCGTCATCCAGCAGGCCCACCACCGGCTCGGCACCGGCACGTGCAGTCAGCACAATCACGGGGCAACGCAGCTGCTCAGCCAGCCGCAGGGCGGAGCTGCGCTCCAAAAGCTCTGCACTCACCAGCAGATCGGGCGACTGTTCCTGGCAGACCTCCAATGCTTCAGCGGCACTGGCCACTGCTGCGGTGAGATGACCGTCCTGACGAAGCCGCTGCACCAGCACGGTGCGAAGAGTGGGGTGCGGCTCGACCACCAACACCCGCGAAGGTTCCTGACCGGTGTTTGCGCTTGGCATCACCACCGGATCGGGGCTGGTTGCAGATGCTTCCGCCGTGAGGTCGTGGGGAGTGGAGGTCACTGGATCGGCCCGGGCACGCCTACGCTAATCCGAAATTCCTGGCAGGCTGGAAGCAGGGGCTGCTGTTGTATCTCATGACATCACTCGACGACCCTGAAGCCATCCGTCATTTTCAATCGCTTTGCGATGCCTGCCAGGAGCTGACGACCCGATATCACACCCCTTCGGAGCTGCGGTTGTATTCCGATGGCTACTTGCATGCATTGCGGAAGTCAGGATCGCTTGATCCCCGCTCTCAGCATCGCCTCGAACAATTGATTGATCGCTGGATCATGGATCCCTCCAGCTTTATTGGCCCTGACGGGGATGTGATCACCTTGTACATGCGCCATCCTCAGGGTTATTGAGTTAACTGGCGAGTGCGATTTCTAGCTTTTCGCGAAGTTCGCCGGAGTTGTACATCTCGATCAGGATGTCGGAGCCGCCGATGAATTCCCCTTTTACATAAACCTGGGGAATGGTGGGCCAGCTGGAAAAGTCTTTGATTCCCTGACGAATCTCTGGATCAGAGAGAACGTCGAATGTTTCGAATGCCACACCGAGGGAGTGCAGGATCTGCACCACATTGTTTGAGAATCCGCACTGTGGCATCAGCTTGGAGCCCTTCATAAAAACGAAGATCGGGCTGGAAGCGACCAGAGTTTCGATGCGAGCTTTGGTGGAGGGGTCCATCGTTAAGCGTGGATTGAGCGTTAGGCGGACGCAGCGTCCGAAGGGCTTGAAGTGTTGAGGGCGAGAGCGTGAATCGCTTCGCTGGCCAATTCCTGCTGCAGCGCGCCGTACACCATTTGATGCTGACGGATGCGTGAAAGGCCAGCAAAAGCGGAAGACACCACCGTCACTTGGAGGTGATCACCGCCACCAGTTAGGTCTTCAACGGTGACGTTGGCATTGGGAATGACCTGTTGGATCGCGGCTTCAACGGCATCCGACTGCACCATGGCGGTGATTGCGCAAGGAGGAACTGGTTCAGATGCTGACAGACCAGCTCATTGGCCAGCTGCCGATGCGCCCCGGAATTCCGTTTCAACGAAGCCCAGTTCCAGCAGGCTCTGATAGGCCTTCTGTCCCTGGGGCGTGGCGGGTGTCATCAGTTTGACCACCTCGACGAGCACCGGAACAGCCACTTCGGGCTGGTTCTGACGACGGAACAGGGCGGCCAGGCGGAGGTTGGTTTCCGCCAGCAGTTCCAGGGCTTTACGGCCCCTGGTGTCCATCTCGCGGGGGATCCGAGCATCAAGACCGCGGAAGGCACCACTCAGGTCGCGGTAGAAGGCCAGTAGTTGTTTGGAGGCCTTGCGGGCTGTGTCGTAATCGGCCCGCGCCTCGGCCAGGTCTCCCCGACTGGCGGCTGCGTCGCCCTCAACCAGCATTGAGCGAACGGCCGCCGGGTTGAATCCACCTTGACTTTGAGCCAGAACGCGGTTCTCGGCCGATGTTTGGGCGATGCCAGGAGCGGCGGTGACGCCCAGGGTTGCCACAAGTGCAGCAGTCGTCAGCAATGCACGACAACCCATGAGATCAGTCAAGAAAACGTGCGCAGACTTTAGAAGCTCTGTAGCGGTCGGCCAACGGCAGCACGGGCCGCTTGTTCAGCCGTATGCATCGCAGCAGCGAGTTTGCTGTTGAACTTCCGCGTCGCCGCGCGATCTCCCTTGGCTGGCACGGTGAGCGCTGCTCCGAAACAGAGCGCTACTCGGCTGAAGGGCCGTGGTGAGGTCTGACTATAGCCTAAGCCAACGGGAACCACAGGAACGGAAACGTCGCGGCTCTGGGCCAGCTGGGCCAGACGCACCAGGCCCGGCCGTAGCTCAATTGGCTCGTCCTGCCGGTGGATCCTGCCTTCGGGGAACATCACCACTTGCTGTCCGTCGGCCAACAGGTCGATGGCAAGACGCAGGGTGGTCATCGAGGGTCGTCCCTGGTCCACCGGGAAGCAGCCCAGCCGTTGCAGAAACCAGCCCTGCAACCCCCGCATTTCGGTGGTGGTCACCATGAAGCGGCAGTCGCGGCCACTGACCCGACGGCCGGCGGCCATCGGAAGCATCAGGGCATCCCAGCGGGCGCGGTGCGTCGGCGCCAGCAGCACCGGTCCCTGATGGGGGAGATGCTCCGGATGCAGCACCAGTCGCTCACGAAATTGAAACTGCAGCGCCAGATCCTGGGTGGTGAACATCGCCAGGGGGGCCCAGAATCTGTCGATTCCGACACGCAGGCTGTTTTCTCGGGTCTCCAGGGCCGCTTGCAACGGGCTGATCGGATTCGTCGCCTGAGAGCCTAAATCCCTTAGACAAAGCTGCATAGGATCCGGCCAACAATTGCCTCGTCATGGCCAGCCTCGGCGTCAATATTGACCACATCGCCAACATCCGTGAAGCGCGGCGAACCGTCGAGCCAGACCCGGTGTCGATGGCACTCCTAGCTGAACTCGGTGGGGCTGATGGGATCACCGTGCACCTGAGAGAAGACCGGCGTCACATCCAGGATCGGGATGTGGAGTTGCTGCGCCAAACCGTGCGCTCTCGCCTCAACCTGGAAATGGCCGCCACCCAGGAGATGATGGCGATTGCGCTGCGGATCAAGCCTGACATGGTCACTCTGGTGCCGGAACGGCGCGAGGAGGTCACCACGGAGGGGGGCCTGGATGTAGCTGGACAAGATGCTTCCCTGGGGGCCATGGTGCAAACCCTTCAGGCCGCCAAGATTCCGGTGAGCCTGTTTGTGGATCCGGAGGCTACCCAGCTCCAGGCATGCAAAAACATGGGGGCCTGTTGGGTGGAATTGCACACGGGTCGCTACGCCGATGCCGACTGGAGCACCCAGCCGCAGGAGCTGGCCCGGTTGCAGGAGGGCACGGCCATCGCCCGGCAACTCCGTCTACGGGTCAATGCCGGCCATGGCCTCACGTATCAAAACGTCGAGCCCATCGCGGCCATTCCAGGGATGGAGGAACTCAACATCGGCCACACGATCGTGGCCCGCTCTGTCACCGTCGGACTGCAACAGGCTGTGCGGGATATGAAGGTCTTGATTCAGAATCCCCGCCTTGATCCCCTTTTCGGACAGGCGCCCGGATGACCACTTATCACTTCGTTGCAGCCAGCGAGCGCTTCCTCACCGTGGAGGAGCCGCTGGAGGAAGTGCTGCGGGAGCGCCAACGCAACTACGCCGAAACCGGCAAGACCATCGATTTCTGGTTGGTGAAACAACCGGCTTTCCTGTCCTCACCTGAGTTGGCAGAGCTCAAGGCGACCACCCCTCAGCCCGCTGCCGCTGTGGTGTCCACCGATCCCACCTTCATCATCTTCCTCAAACTGCGTTTGGAGTACGTGGTTGTGGGGGCCTTTGAGGCACCGTCCGCAGGGATTCCCGATGCTCTTGCCGGTGCCGTCTGATGAAGCCCAGTTCCCTCCCCGTTCAGCAGCGCATCGCACTTCTGGTGCAGGCCCTCGATGGTGCGGAGAAAACCAATCAGGCCGTGGCCACCTGTCCCGATGGGGACGCGATGGTGGACATCCTGCTGGGGGCTTCGGCCAAGCTGGGGTTGGGGCTGACCCGCCGTGATCTCACGGAGACGCCGCCGATTC
>NZ_JBGKDP010000231.1:0-15795 GCF_042954245.1 Parasynechococcus sp. | reverse complement strand
CGGGCGAGGGCCAGATCTTCCACCACCTCGCCAGCCAAGGCCCGGTGGCCACCGATCTGCGCGTAGGTGGAGGCCTTGAATAACATGAAAGGCCCCGCCGCAAACGCTACCGGCGATGCCGGGTCGTTGGTTTCGAGGATGGGAAAGCCGAGGCTCAGCAGATCGGCCTCATCATCAAGGGCCTGTGCAAGGGCCCGTTGAAGCGCATCGGGTTTGAGCCGAACATCGGCATCGATAAACAACAACCAATCGCTGGAGACCTGGTCAACGGCCTTGCTGCAGGCCCAGTTCTTGCCCACCCAGCGTTCGTTGACGGGTCTGGGGCCGGCCTGGATCAGGCGGAAGTGGGACGCTGCAGAGCCAGCGCGAATGGCGTTCTCCACCGTTGCATCGGTGGACTCGTCATCCACCACCAACACCGACCCATCCCGGCAGGGGGGCTCACTGGCCAGAACGCTGGCGACGTAGGCTTCGATGTTGTGGGCCTCGTTAAAGGCGGGGATCACCACGGCCAGCGAGGTTTCTGTAGCAGCAACGGCCCGAGCCGCCTTTAAGCGCGGTGCAACAGCGAACATCCGTTGCAGCCCCAACTGAAGGATCAACAATCCCGCTGCAGCCGAACCAGCCGCAGCGAGAAACAGCAGAGGCTCAAGCAAGGCAAGCGTCAAAGCCGGGCTAGGGTCTGGTGGTCAGCCGTCTTACTCGACGGATGCTGCAGCTTCCACCATCGGCCACATCGCAGCAAATTCAGCATCCGAAACCACGGCGGTGACCTCGAACTGAATGCCGAAGTCCTTGATCCAGGGGCCGAGATGCGCCCACACCTTGCCGATGTCACTGGCAACGGCAATGGCGACACCACTACCGCTGATCGGTTCACAGACGCGGTATTTGAGAGCGAAGCCATCGAACGCATCGCCAGGTGCTCCCGAATTGATGTAGTCCGCAAAACCAGGGCACGACTCCCAAGCGCCCTCAACTGTCGGGAACGTCCAAACAATCAAATAGTGCCGCAAGGTGAAGGGGGCAACTACTTGCTTAGTAGCCACGAACGACCATTAGGCGGAATTGCAACTAAATTCAGCAGGAGCCTCAGGCACAGCTGACAAAGGGCTACAGCTGAAATAGGACCCAACGCAAGCATGACTCTCCACGTCGCCAACGAGATGGATGAGGTGGAAGTGGCCGTCTGGTGGGATTTATCGCGCATCGTCCGTCACTTCGAACGCCAGGGACTCGAGCGCCGGGCGGTGAAAGCTGCCGTGATGAATGCGGCGCTACGCCTGATGAAGGATGAAGCCGAGGAACAATCAACGTTGTAATTGCTGCACAAACAACACTTCCTCCGGTGAACTCGCCCGTCCAAGAGCAGCATTGCGATGGGGATAGCGACCAAAGCGCTGTAGCTGGATGAGATGGCGGCGGGCAACGTTCGCGGTGGCTTCATCTACGTGCTGTTCCAGCAGGGGGATCACCGCACTCACCACGCTGATGTCTTCGCTGTGGAGCTGCGGCATCAGCCAGAACTGCCGCCGCGGTCGTTGTGATTCCGCTGTGATCCATCCCCGCTCGATCGCCTCCAGGCTCAGCTGCAGAGCCTGAGGATCTCCGGCGAAGGCGTGGAGCTGGCCACGCCCGATCTGACAGGTGAACCGATCCAGCAGCAGCACCAGGGTCAGACCGCTGCTGGGCTCACAGCTCCAGTGGTCCAGCTCTTCAGCGAGAGCGGGCTCAACGGCCTCTCCGAATCTCTCTCGCACCAGGTCATCAAAACTGTCGCAGCGACGAAACCACTGCCAAGGACGGCACTGCTGAAACCAGAACTCCAGAACGTCGTCTGCGGTTAAGACGAACAGCTGTAGTGGGACACCCCACCCGCGCTGAAGAACTCCCGCGGCTTCAAGCGGTCGTAGCGGGCCGCCAATGCAGGGGAAGGGGTCTCGTAGGGCGTGCTGAACAGCTGCTGCAGTTCAGCCATCAAGGAGGTGTCGCCTTCGGCTGCCTGCTGGTAGGCCGGAGCGATCAACCATTCTCGCCAAGTGATTGCCGGATTGATCCGCCGCATGCCAGCGGAGATCAGGGCCGGATCAACGCCACAGGGCCACTGGGCACGCCAGCGCAGCAACCAGTCGTACCACTGGGATTCGAGGGACGCCGAAAGGGGCAGATAGAAACAGTCCCGCAGCGGATCGATCTGCTCGGGCAGATCCGACAAGCGGCGGAAGACCATCGAATAATCGGCGCTGGAGTCCACCAGGAGCTGCAACAGCTCACGCACCAGAGCGTCGTCGGCACTGGGTACGCCAAGCTTGCTGCTCCACATCCGTTGCATGGCCTCCTGCATGGCGGCGGGGAAGCTCTCCAGCAACTGGTCCAGTTGGGCCTGGGCATCCACCTGGCCCTCCATCAGCGTGCGCAGGGATTTCCAGAACATGCGGTAGTTGGCCTCCGCGGCAACCGGCTGGTTAAAGAAGCAGAAGTGGGCGCCGCCACCGGTCCAGGGCTGAAAGCGCAGATCAAACAACTCGCAGAACCCAAACGGGCCGTAGTCGAGGGTGAAGCCACCAGCAGCGCAGTTGTCGCTGTTGAAATTGCCCTGGCAGTAGCCAACACGAATCCAGTTGGCCACCAAGGCCGTGAGGCGGTCACGGAACAAGCGCGCCAACAGCACAACCTGATCACTGAACGGCAGGCCGGGATCGATCTCCTGGCGGTAATTGCGTTCGATCAAGTGCGTCACGATCATGTGCAGCTCCTGGTGCGCCCGGGGATGGGCCTCACTGCGGGCACGGCGGGCGAACAACTCCAGCTGACCCACCCGCAGAAACGATGGCGCCACCCGAGTGCTGATGGCCGCCGGGTTATCGACCATCACGTCCGGATCCGTCGAGCGTGAGTTCTCGGAATACCAGGGGCGACGCACCGTCTCGGCATGGGAGACGTAGAGCGTCAACGAACGGGAGGTGGGCACGCCGAGGGCATACATGAATTCCTGCGCCAGAAATTCACGAACGCTGGAGCGGAGCACCGCGCGCCCATCGGCACCACGGCAGTAGGGCGTCGGACCACCGCCTTTGAGCTGCATCTCCCAGCGGCGCCCCTCAAACAAACCCTCGAACACCGACATGGCTCGGCCATCGCCGTAGCCGTTGCCATTTCCAAAAGGGCACTGCTGGGTGTATTCGGTGCCGTAAATCGAAAGGGCATAGCCGGTGGCCCAGCCCCAGGGCCTCATCAGACCGGTGGCCACACCGAGATCGCCGGAGAACATGCGGCGGAACTGGTCATCCTGGGCCAGGTCGTCGCTGAGGCCAAGCTCGCTGAACAAGCTGCGGCTATGCGCCAGGTATTGGGGCTCGGGGATCGGGGTGGGCATCACCGGCACGTAGTGACCGGAGAGCACCTGGCGGGGACGATGGTCCTCGCCATCCGCTGTCGCCTCCGGATCAGGTGTGAGGACTTCCAACAGGGAGTAGTCAGCCCGTTCGGCGAACTCAGCAAACGTGGCAGTGCTCATCGGGCCTTGACGCTGAACCCATCATCGCCAGAGCTACGGCAGCGTGTTTTGACCGATGGCCAATGCTGAACAGAAGTCCTACACCGAGGGAAGCATCCAAGGGGAACCGTGGGCAAAGCCAAGAAACTTCGCTCCGACAACAGGCAGGAGGAGCTGATCACCAGCCTGATCGGCCTCACCGCGATTTTTGTGGCGACCGCCATCTGGTGGAGCGTGGCTCCCCAGTGGCTCACCAGCACCTGGCAGACCTTCTAGTAGTCGGGCATGGACGTCTCAGCCCGCAACGTGCACCAGGGCTCAAGCAGGGTGGGGCGACCGCAATGGGGGCAATCCTGCCCCCGCTTCTCCACCTGCACGAAGGGGATCCAACGGGAGTTGGCCTGCCCCTCATAGCCACAGTGCTTGCAGTGAATTCGGTACTCCGCCATGGCTCAGAGCGCGGGCTTCTCCTGACGTTGCACAGCCTCATGGGCCTGGCGGAGGCCATGCACCATGAAGCAATAGGCCGGATTGCAAACCAGGTACTTGCCGTCGCCGATGGCGTCGATGGTGGACCCGCGCGAAGTGGCAAAAATGCGGCTTTTGAACTCCATCTCATCTCCATTGCTGACCACACTGTTGTGGGGACGATCAGCGACGGCAACCCGTGTAAAGGCGCATTGCTGGCGAAGACAAAACCATCGAAGCTGGTTGATGTGCTCGTTGCGGAGCCGACTCAGTCAACGCGCTCGCAATGGTCGCCATCGCACTGCAGCCCGCATTGGGGTTGCTTGGCGCCGTACTGCCAGGGACGACGCATGGCCCAGTACTCATCCACCAACCCGAGCAGGTAGGTGCCGATACGCTGCAGCAGGGAAGTCTGTTTCATCCTTTCAAACTGGCAACAGCGCTGCAGGCATGCCAACCGAATGCAACGAAATCAAGGTGGCGAAACACAGCCTGGGTGGGTTAGGCCCGAAGCAGTGCTGTCGACCCATGACCACCATGCAACATTCGAACCAGCTGCTGGAAGAGCTGGTTGCTGAAGACCTGCAGCGGGAAAGCTGGCCGATCGCCATGGTGAAGCGGTTCATGCATGTGGCCGTGGAGCACCTGCCAGAATGACGCGAGAGGCCAACTAGGTGAAACGACTCATCTACAGCGGCCTGTTGCGCTTTTAAAAACGGCGATCGCGGCAATCCGTTGACAGTTGGTTAACGCTTGCGCCATTCCCGATGAATGTCGTCATTGCTTTTGCGGCCGTTGGCCTAATCGCGGTGTCATGGGACGACACCCTCAGCCGTGCTGGGGCCAGGGCGTTCCGGCATGCCCTCGACTACCGCGAGCCCTACTGCCGGATGAGTGAGAACGAGGTGGTGCTGCTGATGGATGCGGTGCTGGCCATGCGGCTGGAGCGGGGTAGCAAGGCGCTAATGCTGGAGGCCGCCAAGGCGCTCACGGCCGATCAAGCGCTTACGGCCTACGCCATGGCCTCAGAACTGATGCGCTCCGATGGGCCCTATTCCACCGAGGAGCGGCGGCGGCTCGACCTGCTGGCCTTGATGCTCTCGATATCGCAAGTGGAGGTTGAGCGCATCGACTCCGTCTTTGAGTTGCTGCACGCCCCCCTGGTGCCAGCCCTCCTCGTCAACGGCGCGCCTTAAGCCGCACGCTTGTCATCACCGAACCAGATGCCCCGGCGGCTGTCGGGCAGACGGACCACAGCGCGCTCATAACGCTGACGGCAGCTGCGGGCACGGAGATGCTCTTCTGCCTCCTGAAGCAGCTGTTGCAGCCTGACGTCGTCCATGGCGTTGCCTTGATGCCCACCCATTCAGGCCACGATCCGAGCGACGTCAATAGGCCACACTCAACTCGTCTGATCCGTAGCGGAGCAGGAAATCTGCTTCGGATTGATCGGAGAGCAGCAGACAGGTGTGTTCGCTGGCGCCGGTTCGGTAACAGTAGACGTCGAGCTCCTCAGGGTTGCGGTTGGAGTGGATGACCTCCCTCGTCCGAAGCACGTAGCGCGTTGCCATCACCTTCCACCAACGAATACCTTCGCAATAGTGCTGATCCAGCCCTATCGATCAGCTCTGTGCTGAGCTACGTATAAGGGCTCATTCGTTGTCGACGCGGATGAAAAAGCGACTCTCCACATCCATCTCGCCCTGATCGTCGGTCTCCGGATCGCCTTCCACCAGTTCCACAGCGAAATCCTTGTCGTCCAGCTCATGCACAACGCTCTGACCGTGCACCAGGTTGTGGACGAGCAGGAGTCGTTTCATTGAGGGGAAGGAGACGCTTTCCCACCGGTTGATAGCAACAGCTTGACCGCAACAGGTTGCTCAGCCAGCCGCTTGACGTTCAGCGGAAGCCGAAACCATCACGGCTCGGCTGCTTGGAGGAATACTTCCGCGACAGAGCATCAAGCATCAGGGCGATGTAACGGTCATCCATGCCGATGTCCTGCTTCAGCTGACGCATCAAGGTGTTGATGCTCTTGAACGCGTCTGGAATGTGATGGTCTAGATGCTCCTTGGTGGGTTGATAGGGCATCGGAGCCAAAAAAATTCCCCGTGGTTCCCTTAGGTTCCACGGGGGAAATGGTGTTTCTGCTGAACCGGTGATCAATCCTCTTCTTCGGAGCCACCAACGGGAATCAGGCGGATTTGCTTGCGTCCCAGCTTGATCTCATATTCATCACCGGGCTGCAGTTCGAGCAGGGCGGTGTAAGCCTTGCCGATCAACAGATTGCCATTGCCCTGAACCACAGCTTTGTAGGAAAGCTTGCGGCCACCTTTACCCACAGCGGATCCACCGGTGGAGAAAGAGAGGCCCTTGGCTTCCAGCAAAGCCTCGTAGAACGCGGTGAACTTCACCTGTTCAGAGCCGTCTTTCTTTTTGACGACGTAGCCACAACCTCTGGCTAGATCTGTTTTGGCGCAATCGCCAAGTTCCTTGACGCGGTTGAGCAATTCAGCTCCGGTAAGCATGGGTCTGTGTAATCGTGACTTTTCTATTAGAGCAAATATTGTGCTGGTCACAAGGGGAAAAAGAACTGAATTCAGTTGATTTGCTGTGAAAACCAAAAATCAGCATGTGTGGATGGTTTGACACAGCACTCAGCGTCAAACTGTTGGGCTCGACAATGAATTGAGATGACAAACCCCCAGTCCCAGCACAATCACAACCTGATCAAGGTGGGCATGGATGGTTGGTGAGCACAACCCAACAACGGGTGGTGCATCTCAAACCGGAACCGAGTTCAGAAACCACGGCCTGGGTCTCGATCAGGACGTATCACTTCGACCCGCCCAACCCATCACCTCTCCCACCGTTCATGGCGCGTGGTAATTGTTGAGCTACGACATTGAACAAAAATCCAACGGCAACACCTTTGCACCGATGGGCGGGAACCCCAGCGGCTATGTGATCTTCACGCCGGAGGGTCGTCTCTCCTTCATGTTCTCGGCAGAGGATCGCCAACCGGGGAGCAGCGCCGAGGAGCGATCGGTCCTGTTGAATAGCATGATCGTCTATACCGGCATCCACCTGGGTGATCCAACGATCATCCAGGTGGATATGGCCTGGAATCCGGAGTGGGTGGGCACGGAACAGACTCGCTTTTTCGCGATCGAAGATGACGTGCTCACAGTGCATACCCCCTGGCGGATGATGCCCAACTGGCCCGAGGAAGGCCTCACCCGCAGCATTGTTCGCTTTCAGCGCTGCCGCTGAACTGGTTGAGACGAAGGCTCAGGCGTCGGTCTCGCCCTTCTGGCCACCACAGGCATGGCGGGGTTGGTAACCCTGCTGCTCGGCCAGGTAGCGGAGATAAACGATCTGATGACGGTCCGGTATGCCCGCGGCAGCAATCAGACCCAACGGCCCAAAGAGAAAACCCGCAACAGCCCAGCGGCTGTTGTTGCACGCCTTCTGGGCGGCAACGGTTTTCGACAAGCCCGCGCTGATCAGATGAGCGACCAGCACCACAACCAGGGACTTGAGTTCCACAGAGAACGCGCAGCACACCATTTGAGAGCCAGCGCCTGCAACACCGTCAGCCCTAGAACGGCAGCTCACGCCGAGCTCTGTCATGGCCACCAGCCCCCTCTCCAGCACGGGCGCCGTCAGCGGACTGGGGGAAATCCTGGCCTTCTTGACCCAGGCGGATTTCGCCCAGCGGCGCTTTGAGGCCCATGGCGATGTGTTCGAAACAAAGCTGCTGGTCCAGCGGATGGTGTTCATCCGCGGCGAACGGGCCATCGGCGACCTCCTGCCTTGGAGGGCTGGTGGTCCGAAAGCGTGCGGCAACTGCTGGGCAGCCAATCGCTGGCCAACCGCAGTGGGCCGGGGCACAAAGCCCGGCGCCGGGTAGTGGGGTAACTGTTCTCCAGCGCAGCACTGGCGCGCTGCACCCCATCGATCCAGCGGAGCTCTGCCAGGAGCTGATCACAACCAACACACCGCTGCCGCTGGCGGCGCGGATGCGGCGCTTCGCCTTTGCGGTGATCGCCACCACGGTGCTGGGACTGGATGGCGCCAGCCGTGATGCCCTGTTCGTCGACTTCGAAATCTGGACCCGGGCCCTGTTCTCGATTCCGCTAGCGATTCCCGGCACCCCCTTTGCCAAGGTGATGGCGGCACGCCAACGGCTGCTGAACCGCATCAAAGCAGTGCTCCAAGCGGGGACCAACCAAGGCGGGCTGGATCTGCTGAGCGGCGGGTTGGATGAAGCCGGCATTCCCCTGGACGATGACAACTTGGCCGAACAGCTATTGCTGCTGTTGCTGTTCGCCAGCTACGAGACAACGGCCTCATCGCTGAGCTGCCTGTTCCGGGCGCTGCTAGTGAACCCAGAGCTGGAGAGCTGGTTGCGCGATGGATTGGCAAGCGAGGCGGCATTACCACGGTTGGACGCGACGGTGCTGGAGATGATGCGGCTGACGCCTCCGGTGGGAGGGTTCTTCCGGCGCAGCCTGGCGCCAATCGAGCTGGCGGGGGTAGCTGTTCCCGAAGGCAGCATGATTCAGGTGGTGTTGAGCCCAACGTCGGCCGGCGATCTGGCGGCATTCCAGCCGCAACGCCACCTGGATGGCTCGTTCAAACAGACTCTGCTGCCCTTCGGCGGCGGCGAACGGGTCTGCCTGGGCAAGGCCCTGGCGGAACTGGAGATCCGGCTGATGGCAGTGGAGCTGCAGCTGCAACCGGATCAAGACCTGGGGCCGCAGCTGATCCCCAGCCCCACGCCCAAAGGACGGCCTGCTGGTTCAGGCCACCGCGCGGTGACGGCGACGGCCGAGGGGTTCGATCCAGTCCACCAACACCTCCTGGTGACGCAACATCGGCTCCGGCATGCGGCAGCCGAGGTTGATCTGGCCTTGATCCATCAGACGTCCGAGGCGGATGGCGGCAGCCTCCTCGGACCGATCAAAGCTGGTCTGGTGGGAGGCCAACCAGTTCACCTCGTACTCGGTGATCACCCCGGTGGAGAGGCTCTCCAGGAAGATTTCTCCAATGGTCATGAAAAACGCGTAACGAATTCGTAACATCCTGGCGCGGCAGGCCGGCAGCTGCGATTCAACGCTGCTCAGGCCAGCCACTGATCGGCGTTCATCACATTCTTGATCAGAAGGCCGAGGCGCTTGAACTCAGCGAAGTTCACATCCTTCACCGCCTGATCGAGGCCGCAATCGACCCAGGCGCCGTCGCGCTTTTTCTCAATGGTGAAGTCCTGCTCGAGGGTGTCGCGGCGGATCCGATAGGTGATGCCGTCCTCGTGGAGGTAATTCGGCGGAAACCAGCTGCAGACCCAGCGATCGATCGCGTCAGTCCAGCGATGGTGGCGCGAAGGTGTCGGCCACCGCAACAATCCAGCGGGCCGATACCGCCGTCACCTGTTCCTTGGTGACGTTGAACTCCAGATCGTGGCCCTGCTCGAGCAAATCGGGAATGATCGTCTGCCAGGCCATCCCGGCGGCACTAACATTGAGATCACCGATCAGCACAAAGGCCTTGGCCGCTCCGGTGACGGCATCGGTGTACTCGGGATTGGCACTCACCATGCTGCGGTGCCAGTCGCCCACCTGATCCCGCTGGGCCTTGCTCAGAAACGGCGGAGCGCCAATGAGGTAAGCATCAATCGCCAATATCGGGCTGGGCACGCTCTTGCCCGGGTGTTTAGGCTCGAATCAGGCCTGGCCGATGGAGGCGGCATCGGGCCAGTGGCAGAGGATCGCCGCGTCCTGACTGTCGAGAGCGCGCTGGCTGGCCAGCTGATCAATGCGCTCGAGCAGAGCCGGCCCGGCGGTGAGGGGGGGGTTCACTGCGAGCGTGCTCGGCGCGGGCTTCATTAATCGCCTCGGCAACAGCCGCCTCGTTCTCATTGAGCTGCTCGAGGACCCGCTTGAGGTTGGTATCGGCATCGGCGGGGCTGGCCACGAAGCATCAGATGGGGGCAATCCCCAAGATGTCATCCCCACTAGCCAGCCGCAGCCCAAAAATGATCAGCAGGTTATTGATAGTTCTCCACCTGCAGGTTGTAGCCCGACACCAACAGATTTTTATCCAGACAGATCTCAGCAGGGAACTTTGGCGACGCAGATTTGATCAACCGCAGATGAACATCAGTGGGCTTGTATCCCACTCTCAGACAGCATTCAAAGAATTTGGAGACTGCAACTTCGAGAATTTCAGTGCCAAACAGGGGCGTCACCTCACCGCTCTCGTGCACTAACATCCCGAAATAATGCATCCACAAAGCAAAGGCAAAGGGTGTGACGACCTTACGGGAATGGAGATCATTCTCAATGAGTAGCAATACCCATGAAAGAAGCAGGAGGATTGCCCCTCCTGCCGTTCACTGATCTATTGATCGCTGCCTGAGGCAGTGGATCAATAGCTGCCGTAGTTGAACTTGCCGCCGTACATACGGCGGTGGGCGCTGTTACGGGCGTTCTTGACCGCGTTGGTGTAGGAGAAGCCGCTGCCATCGCCGGAGAAACCACCGCCATCGCCACCAGCAGCGAAGCCGCTGAGGTCTTTGGTGAGGCGCTTCACCAGCAGAGGGCCGGTGTACATCACGTGCTCGGCGCTGGCGTTGGCCGGGGTGAGGTCAACCATGCCCACGAAGGTGGAGCAGGCGGCCCGGGCTTCCGACTTGAAGCCGCGCAGGTAGGGAACCGTGTCGGTGCCGAAGGTCTCGAGGTACTCCTCGGAGTGGGTAAGGCTGTCGACGAAGGCATCGAAGCCCTGGTCAGCAATCAGCTGGATGCCAGCGCTGATTTCCTGCTGACTCACCGGGGGACGGCCAAGCAGGTGCTTGGTGGTGAGCTCAATGCCGCGCATGGGCGACACGGCGTGGAAGAACTTCTGCTTGTAGAGGTCGGACTTGACCAGGCCGCCCATGAAGCCTTGCACTTTGATGCGGCCATCACAGAGGAAGGCTTCCAGGGAGGTGAGGCGCTGGCTGTCGGAGATGCCGATGTTGCCGAACACCTGCTTGTAGGCCGCAGCGATGGCAGCTTCTAGGGCTGAACTGCCGGTGGCGGCATAGGAGTGGTTCACCGCCGAGAAAGGGCAGACCTCATGGATACGAGGACCCATGCCGATGCCCATGGAGGCGCATTGGTTCTGCTTGTATTCAGCGTTGCTGGATGCAGCTCTACCGGCGTTGGAGCTGGCGCTCTTGGTGGCAGTCGCGGAGTTCGCAAACGCGAAGGACACCCGCTGATCGTGGATGAAATCCCGCTTGTACTTCAGAGCTGGCATCCGAAAGACCAATCAAATTCAGTTCAAGTTATGGCGATGACTTCACGCTCGCTGATGAACTTATAAATAGTTCAAAGTCAGCGTTACATGGCGCAATCAAAACTGCTGACTGCAGCGTGGTCGCTATAATTGGAAATTGTCCAAAAGCCAGATCTGAACGAAATTTCTGACGGAATCAACCGCCGTTGCAGTAGCGAACGGCTTCGGCTTGGGAGCGGCCTTCAGCCACAACGGCTTCAATGCAGCCGTTGAACAGGCGACTCTCCTGCTTCACGGCATACAAACCAACAGCAATGGCCGCCAACGACACTGCAGACACCACGGTGGCGGAGATCTGAACCAAGCCGTAGGCGAGCATCGCCCGCTTCTTGCCGCCGCAGAACTGCTGGTTGGTGGCTTCTTCGGACATCACAAAAAAGCAACGAGATGACCCTATGGATCCGGCAAAGCCGACCGAAGCGAGATAACGACCGTGATCACCGAACAGGCTTACCCCCAGGAATCAGCCGAGGGGATCGATCAAGCCGTAGAGCAAGGCCATCACCGCCAGCTGGGTGCGATCAGCGGCACCCAATTTGTCTTTGGCGTTCACCACGTGGGTCTTCACCGTTTCCACCGAGATGCCGAGGCTGCTGTCAATGCCCTTGTTGGTGAGGCCGCGGGCGACGCCTGCCACCACCTCCAGCTCCCGCTCGGTGAACTCTTCAATCAACGGCGACAGGTTCGGATTCGGTGCCAGCCCTAACTTCCACGCCCGCAGTATCACCACCAATCACGGCTGGAAGGTCAGCCTCGACCGTGACCTCGACATCTTCCAGTGGTTTGAAAGCTCAGCCTTGAATGCCGCCACCAACCTCCAGGAAGCAAGGCTCACCAAGGGGTACAAGGTGAGTTTTATACGGGTCGATGAAGCCTGAAGTTTTGGATCAACCAGAAATACCGCTTACGCCCCCTTCGTGTCATTTGGCACAACAGCATTGATTAGGAGCCAGCACATTGATGCTGTTGCTTGAAAGCTGTGGCCAGCCGGCTGCGTCGAGCTCTTCTTCAACTCCGCTGACCGGGTTGGCCGCCGCGTGCCTCGCTGGCCGGAAGGGTCCTGGTCCGATGCCATGCAACACAGCCCCCGCCGGGTCCGCAGCACCGCCAAGGATGTGATCAAAAGCACCGCGCAAGCAGCGGTGGGTCTGGGACGCCGGGCTGCACGCCAGGGGATGGAATCGATCAAACGAGCCAGCAATCGATGAACAGCGGCTTGTTGGTGTTACTGGTATTGCTGTTTGTTGCCGGTGTCACCTTAATCAGCATGAGCTGATTAAGCACAATCACTCAACACGATCAAACGGATTGATCTGCAACCAAATTCAAGAAGCACGACAGCTGTTGATACAGCTTCTCTTTGAAATCCACCTGATCGTGGCTTCAGTAAATTCCAAAGCCCATGGAATTCCTAATTGCCGGCTGCTTCATTTTCCGCTCTCAGCCCTCTGGATCCAATCCCGGGAAGACGACACCAATGAAGACGAGATGGACTTTCTCTGAATCAAGCCCTGGAAGACGGCAAGGCTGAGGCCTTCACCTCATGGCCCAGAAGATCCGTGGCCAGCATGGTGAGAGCAACACCCATCAGCGCAAGAGCTACACCCTGATTTTCGTCTGAGGCAACAGCTACATTCCTAGATAATTCTAGATGTTTTTCCCAGGAGAAATGCATCAGCTTTAGGCCTATTACACGCTTTCTAAGACCATAAGTCTTTGCGATCTGAGTGATCAGCAGGATTCAGAAATGTTCTATAATAACAGCAATGCATTGAGTTGAGCATTCTTTCCTCAAATCGATTGCAACTACTACATTTTTAATTTGCCGCACAAAAAATCTCGGGTGCGTTCCACTCATAAAGCCACAAGCCAATGGAACCTATCGCGTTGACTCTGAGCCGGAAATTTGAAATCGAGAAATTCTCACGCGAGATCGACAACTCAGATGATCTTGCGGCCCTGAGCAGCATTCCCAAAGACCTATTGGTGGCCTGGAAACAACAGCAAGCCGCCTCAGCCTGGATCGTGCGCCAGCAATCCCAAGGCCTCTGAAGTCAGCTCATTTCGTTGCTAACGACGATGGAAAATAATCAAATGGTCACCACCATCTCGGTGGAAATAGATACGTTGCGTCTTGTGCACCGGGCTGTATCGGAGGCCTACGCCAACTTGCCCGGTGGTGACGCCAACGAGCAGGCCTGCCTGTTGAATATAAAGACCCAGCTCTATGCCACCTTGATGGACCACCTGCTCGAATCAGGATCCATCTGAGCCTTGTTCAGCAGGAAATCAGTATTTTCCCCTTACACAGTAGAAAAACTCATGTCGAGCCAGGAACAGCGGTAACAGACTTGATCCGGCTGTGGAGTTCGCCATGCAATCTGATCGCTCCCGCCTGCGCGAACTGGAGATTCGTGTCGCCAACCCCCAGCACTGGAGTGCAGGCGAACACCAGATCAATGTTGAAAACCTGAGGCAGTTGCGCTTTCAGATCGAGGATCAACTCAAGAAACTGCGCCAGCAGACGTAGGCCTCCACCTTAAAACCGACCAAACAGGAACAAAGAAGCACCCCATCAGCAGGCGAGACACCAGCCAAAATCCTGCAGAAGCAAGTGTTCGACAACGAGCAGAAAGCCGGACAGAGCGACCTGTTTACGTAACGAAATGTGGTGTTACAGTCCGAAAATTCCCTCAATCCGTCCTGGATGTTCACGCTCGACAAAGCCCGCCAGATTTTCCCGGACACCCTTACTGCTGATGCCGTTCCGGCCATCACCGCTCGCTTCAAGCTGCTCTCGGCAGAAGACCAACTCGCCCTGATTTGGTTCGCTTACCTCGAAATGGGTCAAACCATCACTGTGGCCGCCCCCGGCGCGGCACGGATGCAACTGGCTCGCCCGATCCTCGACCAGATCCTGGCGATGAGCTTCGACGAGCAAACCAAGGTCATGTGCGACCTGGCCGCCAAGATCAACAGCCCGATCTCCAGCACCTACGCCTACTGGTCAGTGAACGTGAAGCTCTGCTTCTGGTACGAGCTGGGCGAATACATGCGCCAGGGTAAAGTTGCCCCAATCCCCCAGGGCTACAAACTTTCCGCCAACGCCAACTCCGTGCTCGAGGCGGTGAAGAAAGTGGAGCAGGGCCAGCAGATCACCCTGCTGCGCAACTTCGTTGTCGACATGGGATTCGATCCCAACATTGACGACGCCAAGATCGTGGCCGAGCCGATCGTCGCCCCCACACCGGTGGAACAACGCGAGGAAATCTTCATTCCCGGCGTTCTCAACCAGACGATCCTCAGCTACATGCAGCTGCTGAACGCCAACGATTTCGATCAGCTGATCGATCTCTTCCTCGATGATGGCGCGCTTCAGCCCCCTTTCCAGCGTCCGATCGTGGGCCGCGAAGCAATTCTCAAATTCTTTAAGCGCGACTGCCAGAACCTGAAGCTGATTCCCCAGGGCGGATTCGGCGAACCGGCAGAAGGTAGCTTCAACCAGATCAAGGTCACCGGCAAGGTCCAGACCCCCTGGTTCGGCCGCGAAGTGGGCATGAACGTGGCCTGGCGCTTCTTGCTCGATGAGAACGACAAGATCTACTTCGTGGCCATTGACCTGCTCGCCTCACCCGCTGAACTGCTCAAGCTTGGTGCCAAGTGACAGCCTGAAGGGCATGCTTCAGCGGAGTCTCCAGCTGGGAGCACTGATCGGAATCTCCTGGCTGGTGACCCTGGTCATCGGCCTGCAGCTCGACCTCGATCAGTTGCATCCCCTGGTGATCACTGCCTGGGTCTTGGTCCGCAGCTTTCTGCACACCGGCCTGTTCATCCTTGCCCACGACGCCATGCATAACAGCCTGGTGCCGGGGCATGAACGGATCAATCAGCGCATCGGTCGGGTGTGTTTGTGGCTCTATGCCGGCCTCAATTATGACGTCTGCAAACGGAAGCACCATCGGCATCACCGGATGCCTGAATCCGAGGCCGATCCCGACTTCTGCCCTACCAACAACCGTTCTCTGCTGGCTTGGTTGGTTCGCTTTATGCGCAACTATCTCAACGCAGCACAACTCAGCCGACTGATCCTTGTTCTCACGGTTCTGCTGCTTACAACGCAACCGCATCAAAGCCAGCCATTTGTCACAGTTTCTGTGGTATTTCTGCTTCCTTTGCTGATCAGCACCGCACAACTTTTCTTTGTTGGCACTTACCTTCCCCATCGGAAAGAACACAAGCAAAGAGGCCATGAAGTTTCAATCAAAAGCTTAAATCTCCATCCATTTGTATCACTGCTCGCTTGTTACCATTTTGGCTATCATCGCGAGCACCACAATTATCCCAAGGCTCCCTGGTTCCTGCTGCCGGAACTACGCACTGGTCGATTGGTCCACTGAGTTCTGAACAGAACCAGTTTCTCTTGTCCCCTCCCCCCTCACACTCCATGTCTGCGACCGATTGGACCTCTGAAGAAGAAGCGGTTGCCC
>NZ_JBGKDP010000230.1:0-18392 GCF_042954245.1 Parasynechococcus sp. | reverse complement strand
CACCAGCGGCCACGAGACCGGCGATGTGGGCCATATCAGCCAGCAGATAGGCACCCACTTCATCAGCGATGGTACGGAAGGCCGCGAAGTCGATGGTGCGTGGATACGCGGAGTAGCCGCAAACAATCAGCTTCGGCTTGTGCTCCAACGCAAGCTGTTGAATCGCCTCCATGTCCAGGCGCTGGGTCTCTTTGTCGACGCCGTACTGAACGACGTTGAACCACTTACCACTGACATTGACCGGGGAGCCATGGGTCAGGTGACCGCCATGGGACAGATCGAGCCCCATGATCGTGTCGCCGGGCTGCAGCAGAGCCAAGAAAACGGCGAAGTTGGCCTGGGCACCGCTGTGGGGCTGCACATTGGCCCAGGCGGCACCAAACAACTGCTTGGCCCGCTCGATGGCCAGCTCCTCAATGGCGTCAACATGCTCACACCCGCCGTAATAGCGCTTGCTGGGCAGACCCTCGGCATACTTGTTGGTGAGCAAGGAACCCTGGGCTTGCATCACCGCACGGGACGCAAAGTTTTCCGATGCGATCAGTTCCAGGTGGGTTTCCTGACGCTGCCGTTCCTGATTGATGAACGCGACGATATCGGGATCCGACTGAGCCAGATCAGCGTCGATGGCGCGTCCAGAAGCCTGGCCCATGAAATGTCTGTAAAGCTTTGGCCGATCGTAAGAAATCGCAGCGATCAGCCCGACCGATCAACCAAAAAAAACTGCCCGTCGGGGCAGTTAAAACGCGCCTGGAGAGATTCGAACTCCCGACCCTCTGATCCGTAGTCAGATGCTCTAATCCGCTGAGCTACAAGCGCTTGCGCCAAACCATCAGACCCCATCGAGGGTCCGCTCGTCAACTGGGTACGGGCCGCGTCAGGATTCAGGTGTTTCTGAGCCCGATCAATGCCGATCCGCTGGTATGGCCCCGCTAACCCTGAGGGTCCGACCTACCAGCATTTAGAGCGCATCGTGAACCTGTGCTTGCACGGCGGCGTGTTCGCCGCCGTGAACAGCGGCGGCTGGTTTTTGCAGGAGATGCGCCACCCCTTCCCCGGCGGGAGCCTGACCTGGATCACCAGCCTCTGGACAACTCTGTGGCTGGGCCAATTGATTTGGGTAATTCTTCAGCGCCCTAAGCCGGAGGAATAAAGCCAGCATGGATGAGTTCCCACCTTGATCCTCCTGGGCTGATGTCCCTCTCCGCCAGCGACCTGCAAGACCTTCAGAGTGCTTTGGCTGACCGCCTCTACCTTCAAATCAGCGGCTGGCATCTGTACCTCGGCGATGCCGACCTGGCCTCAGCCTTGGCGATCGAATGCAGTGCCCGCGTCAATCAGGGTGCTGAGGTGGCAGCTAGGCAGGCCCTCGACGCTGTCAAGGTGCCGTTGGCAGGAGGCGCCAGTCAGCTCCCTCTCTCCAAGCTGATTCCCCCAGGCCAGCTGAGGGATCTTGAAGAGATCCTCGAGCCGTACTGCGGATAAGGTTGCATTCCATCCGCTGCGGTTGGTGTGCTAATTATTGAAGTCACCAACTCAAGAGATGTGGTGCGCCAACGCATCGGCCGACTGGGTGAACGGCTGATTGGACGGGTGGTGGATGCAGAGGCTCAAGTTGAAAAAGCCCTGATTCAGGAACTGGAAACCGCTTTTAAAGAGTTCGGCATCGAGGCCCGGATTGTGTCTGTTCAGGGCCCGCAACTCGTGGGTCGCGAGCAGCTGGAACTTCCCATCCAGGTGCGTGAAGAGCGCGATGTTTGTCTCAGCGAGCCCTGAATCGGCCCACAACCAACCGCGTGATCTCACGCACCTCCGGCACGTTGAATTGTGCACCCACTAAGGCAAACAGCGCCAAACCCAGCAAGCCAGGGGCAGACACCTGAAAAAAAAGGCCCAGCAACCCTGCGGGCCAGGGCACGACGGTCACTAGGATCCCTGAGCCCCCCGCTGCCAGCACACCGGCGATGGTCAGCCGCAGCAGGTCCATCCCCCAGCACCGCAGCGGCAATCCTGAAATGCGTTGCTGCAGACCCAGCAACAGGGCCAGGCAGGTGAGCAGGTTGATGGCAACCGTGGCGAGCACCAGCCCGGGTGTACCGAAATTGAACGGCGACTGATTCCCCCAAGGGCTCGGACCGCCCACCAGAAGCCAATCAAAAACCACGTTGAGGCCGATCCCCACCAACGAGAGACGAAAGGGCGTCGTTCCATCCCCAAGGGCATAGAAGACACGCACCAGCACATCCCGGCCGAGGTAGGCCGGCATGCCCAGGCCGTAGGCCATCAGCAAGCCCGTCACCAACTGGGCGGCTGACGCATCGAAAGCACCACGCTCGTAAACCAGGGCGACGGTGGGGCCACCCAAAGCAATGAAGAGTCCCCCGAGAGGAATCATCGATGCCGCAGACAGCATCAACCCCTGCCGGATCCGTTCGATCAGCTGCGGACGATCTTCCGGAGCCGTTAGCCTGGCGAAGGTGGGCAGTAAGGGCACCAGCAGTGCATTCGAGATCAAACCCAGGGGCGTTTGCACTAGCAAATTGGCATACCCCAGACCCGCCGCCGCGCCGAGAATCCCGGAAGCGAAGAACAGATCCGTGAACACATTGATCTGAAGCATCCCGGACGACAGCGTTGCCGGCCCCATCACACGCCAGACCTCGCGCACCCCGGGGTGCCGCCAGTCCCAGACCAGTTGAAAACGGGCCAATCCCTGCCGGATCAACGCCGGCAGCTGGATCAACCACTGCAGCAAGGCCCCTACCAACGTGGCCAAGGCCAGCACCACACCCCCGGTCATGGCGGCGGACGGCATGGCGATGTCAGCGCCGAGCTGCCACCAGAGCAATCCAACCCCTAAGATCAGGGCGCCGCTGGACATCAGCGGTGAAATCGCCGGAATCCAGAATTCGTCAGCGGCGTTGAGGGATCCAAAACCCAGCCCAATCAGGCCGGCCAGCAAGGCCATCGGTGCCATCACCTGCAGCTGAACCCGAGCGATGGCGTGGAGCTCGGGGGCGAGGCCAGGGCCCACCAAGGTGATAAGGGGATCCGCCGCCAGCACCAAAACGATGGTGACCAGCAGCAATAGTGCACTGACGCTGGTGTTGAGCGCCGCAAGGATATGAGCTCCTTCAGCCCGTGGTCGCCGGCTCAGCACACTCACCATGGCGCTGTGAAAGGGGCCATTGATCCCCCCAAGCAGGATCAGCAGAAATCCAGGCAGCACATAAGCGTAGTTGTAGGCGTCATAAGCCGCGCCCACTCCGAAGGCCGCCGCAATCACCAGCTGCCGAATCAAGCCACCCACCTTGCTCAGCAGGGTGCCGAGGGTCACCACCAGTGCGATCCCCTTCAGTGAACGCGCCATTCGCCCCCCAGCATTGGGCGCATTGTGGAGGCCCCACACGAGACCATGGGCCAATCTCCGGCTGCTGCGATGACTGGCCTTCCCTCTCCGGGCGATGCCCTGCTGCGCTTTGAATCCCTAACGGGGGGCGTGCTGCTGAAGCGCTACAAACGCTTCCTGGCCGATGTGGAGCTGAGCAGCGGCGAGACCGTCACCGCCCACTGCGCCAACACCGGCCCGATGACCGGGGTCTTGATCCCTGGCCAACGGGTGCGTCTGCGTCACGCACCCTCCCCCAAACGCAAGCTGGCCTGGACCTGGGAGCAAGCCGAAGTGCCTGGCGCCGATGGCCAGCCATGCTGGGTTGGAATCAACACGGCCCTGCCCAACCGCCTGATTCGCGCCACGGTCGAAGCGGGGTGCCTGGAGGCCCAACTGGGCGCCATTGCGGGAATCCGCGCTGAAGTGGCCTACGGCACCAACAAGCGCAGCCGGATCGACCTCTTGCTGACGCCGGCAAAGCAGAACCCCGATCAACGACCGATCTACCTGGAGGTGAAAAACACCACCTGGACCGACGGCAGCACGGCCCTGTTCCCCGACACGGTGACTGAACGGGGGCAGAAGCATCTGATTGAGCTGATGGGGATGCTGCCGGACGCACGGGCGGTGCTCGTGCCCTGCCTCAGCCGCCCGGATGTGAACGCCTTTGCTCCCGGTGACAGCGCCGATCAGCGCTATGGGGAGCTGTTTCGCCAGGCCACCAATAGCGGAGTGGAAGTTCTGCCATGCTGTTTTAGCTTCACCGCCGATGCGGTGCACTGGCAGGGGACCCGGCTAGTACACCTAGGTTGATTTTGGTAGCAGATCGAACAGGGAAGTGCGCCATCGCAAGGCACGGTGGAGGTGTTCATCTGGAAACATTTCCAGATGCCTCACGCAGCTCTGCACCCTCGTTCATGACAACTGCATTCCACGCGCCACCGCAAAGGCGGCGCAAAACCCTTCAGGAGGCCAGCCTCCTGGAAGGCCCGATGCTGCTTCTGAAGAGCATCCGGGGCTTCAGCTCCAACCGCGCCATGACCTGGCTCGCCTGTGCGCCTCTGGCGCTCATGGGCCTTGGCATCTTCACGCTGTCGGCCAAAGCCGAAGAGCTGCCTGAGCTCTCCGCAGCTTTCCTGGCCAACAACCTTTGGCTTCTGGTGGCCACCATCCTGGTGATCTTCATGAATGCCGGCTTCGCCATGGTCGAAGCAGGCATGTGCCGGCAAAAGAATGCCGTCAATATCCTCGCCAAGAACCTGTTCGTGTTCGCCCTCGCGGTGACCGCCTACTGGTTCGTGGGCTACTCCTTCATGTACGGCGATTCCATCATCGGCGGCTGGCTGTATTTCGCAGGCCTCTTCTTCGATCCGACCGTCACCGCTGAGACCATCAGCGAAGCCGGCCTGGTTCCCACCGTTGATTTCCTGTTCCAGGCGGCCTTCGCCGGAACCGCAGCCACGATCGTTTCCGGTCTTGTGGCTGAGCGGATTAAGTTCGGCGAATTCGTGATCTTCGCCCTGATGCTCACCGCAGTCATCTACCCAATTGCCGGTAGCTGGCAGTGGAACGGTGGTTGGCTCAGCGAAATGGGCTTCATCGATTTCGCTGGTTCCTCGATCGTTCACTCCGTTGGCGCCTGGGCCGGCCTCGTCGGCGCCATGCTGCTCGGACCCCGCATCGGCAAGTACGTCGATGGCAAGGTTCAGGCCATTCCTGGCCACAACATGTCCATTGCCACGCTTGGCGCTCTGATCCTCTGGATCGGCTGGTACGGCTTCAACCCCGGTTCCCAGCTCGTCATGGACCAGTGGGTTCCCTACGTGGCCGTCACCACCACCCTCGGCGCAGCCGGTGGTGCCATCGGCGCCACGGTGATCTCCACGATCACCTCCAAGAAGCCTGACCTCACCATGATCATCAACGGCATCCTGGCCGGCCTGGTGAGCGTGACTGCTGGTTGCGGCAACCTCACCCTGACGGGTTCCTGGGTGGCTGGTCTGGTGGGCGGCATCATCGTCGTCTTTTCCGTTGCAGCTCTCGATGCCGCAGGCATTGATGACCCCGTCGGCGCCTGCTCCGTGCACGGTGTGTGCGGCGTGTGGGGCACGATCGTGATCGGTCTCTGGGGCTACGACGTCCAGGGCGACGGCTCCGGCCTCGGCCTTCTGGTCGGCGGCGGCATCGACCAGCTCGGCATCCAGGCCCTGGGTGCTGCCGCCTATGCCGTCTGGACCGTGGTCACCTGCTTCATCGCCTGGCAGATCATCGGCTCCCTCTTCGGCGGCATCCGCGTCACCGAACAGGAAGAGTCCGAAGGTCTGGACATCGGCGAACACGGCATGGAGGCCTACGCCGGTTTCTCCACCACCACCAACTGATTCCGTTTCGGCACAGTTGTTGATCTCAAGCCCGGCCAGTTGGCCGGGCTTTTTTACTGCCTGAAGCGCTGCTTCAGGCCACATAGAGTTTTCCCACTCCAGCGCCCTCCATGGACACCCACGCCTTCAAACGCTCCCTCCACCATTCCGAGCGTTACAACCGGCGCGGCTTCGGGCGCGCCAAGGAAGTTGCAGGAAGCCTTGAGCAAGCTTACCAAAGCGGCCTGATCGGCACGATCCGGGACAACGGCTACCGACTGGAACACGGCAGGCTCGACGTGCGCCTGGCGGAAGCCTTCGGCTTCTGTTGGGGTGTTGAACGGGCCGTGGCGATGGCCTACGAAACCCGCAAGCACTACCCAAGCGAACGTCTCTGGATCACGAACGAGATCATCCACAACCCCTCAGTGAACGATCACCTCAGGGAGATGGATGTGCAATTCATCCCTGTCGAGAAGGGAGTGAAGGACTTCTCAGGTGTCACCTCCGGTGATGTAGTGATCCTGCCGGCCTTTGGTGCCACCGTTCAGGAAATGCAGCTGCTGAATGAACGGGGCTGCCACATCGTTGACACGACCTGTCCCTGGGTCTCCAAGGTGTGGAACACCGTGGAGAAACACAAAAAGCACACCTTCAGCTCGATCATTCACGGCAAGGTGAAGCACGAGGAAACATTGGCCACAAGCTCATTTGCTGGCACCTATCTGGTGGTGCTCGATCTGGAGGAAGCCCAGGTCGTCGCCAATTACATCCTCGGCAAAGGTGACCATGATGAGTTCATCAAACGCTTTGCCAAAGCCTGCTCTCCAGGGTTCGATCCCGATCGGGACCTCGAACGTCTGGGTGTGGCCAACCAGACCACGATGCTGAAGAGCGAAACGGAAGAAATCGGACGCTTGTTCGAACGCACGATGTTGAGCAAATACGGTCCAACCCAGCTCAACGACCACTTCCTGGCCTTCAACACCATCTGCGACGCCACCCAGGAGCGTCAGGACGCCATATTCTCCCTGGTGGATGAACCCCTGGACCTGATGGTGGTGATCGGTGGTTTCAACTCGTCCAACACCACCCACCTGCAGGAGATTGCCGTCAGCCGCGGCATTCGCTCGTTCCACATCGACACGCCCGAGCGCATTGACGTCGGCAACAATTCGATCGAGCACAAACCACTGGCGGCGGAACTCTGTCATGAAGGCGATTTCCTGCCTGAGGGCCCCGTACGGGTGGGAATCACCTCCGGTGCCTCAACTCCGGATCGGGCGGTGGAAGAGGTAATCGAAAAACTGATGCAATTGAGCGAAAACTGAACCGCGGAGAGCTTTACATTGGTCCATCTTTAATCCGCCCTTCGCCGGCAGCTCCCCATCCGTGACGGTCTTGTCGCCCACTGAAACCGACAATCAGCTTCACGGTGCCGACCCACAGGTGCGCTGCTACAGCAGCCACTTCGAGGATTCGATGCAGATGCTGGCGCCCCAAGCGGTAGTGGCTCATTACCTGGATAACCATCAGACCTGGTTTGAACGTTGCGCCAGCCCGATGCAGGTCGAGGCCATCGATCGGCAGTCCTACAGCCTGACCCTGGGTCGATTCGGCAACTTTGGCTTCGAAGTGGAGCCCACGATCGCTCTGCGACTGCTGCCACAGCAGGAAGGGATCTATCGGATCGAAACCGTGCGGACAGTGCCGCAGTCCCTCGCCCTGAGCCATCACTACGACGTCGACTTCCGCGCGGGAATGCGCCTCATCCCCGAACAGGAGAACACCTCCGTGCAATGGGACCTGGATCTCAAGGTCTGGATCCGCCTACCAAAAGTGATCACCATGCTCCCGGATCAGTTGGTCCAGAGCAGTGGTGATCATCTGCTCAAGCAGATTGTCCGCCAGATTTCACGACGGCTGACCTGGAAGGTCCAGGAGGATTTCCATGCCGCCCATGGCCTGAGCTGCCCACCCCGTCAGCGGGCAGCCTTCTGAAGGATCTTCAGCGGTTGGTCCAGATCTTGTTGACGATCTCCATGCCGCTGACGGCCTGCCAAAGGAACAGCGTGAGCATGCCCATGTTCAGGCCCACATGAGCCTTACGCGCAATCACATTTCCCCGTTGCATCAGGGGTGAGAGCGACGCGGCGACGGCGATCATCCCGGTCATCGCCAGACCCACCAACAGGTGCGGACCAACGAACAACTTGCCATTGTTCAGATAGGTGACCGCCATGCCACCCAGCGTGCCGAGGGTCATCAAGGCCATCAGGATGCTGCCCCAGAGGTAATGGCGCTGGGCGAACTTTTTCGGCACCAGCTCTTTGCGCTGTTCTGGGGTGCTGGTGCGGGTTTTCTTGGCCTTGATCCCCAGGTAAAGAGCCCAACCACCAACGGCGAGCAGGCCCCACTCCGCTAGGGGGTGAGCGAAATTGAGGCTGAAGGGAAGGGTGGCGAGCATTGAAGGAGACTCTTCAGTGCCGCGAGGTTAGGGGGCTGGCGGCCCCCATCAGCGTCAGTGCAGAAAATGGCGGCGCCCCGTGAGCTGCATCGCCAGGCCGAGCTCATCGCAGGCTTTGATCGAATCGCCATCGCGCATACTCCCGCCGGGATGAATCACGGCGGTGATGCCATGGCTGGCAGCAAGACGCACCGTGTCATCAAACGGGAAGAAACCATCACTGGCCAGAACGGCTCCCTGGGCTTTCTCACCTGCCGCCTCCAGGGCAATCCGCGCTGAGCCCACGCGATTCATCTGCCCAGCACCCACGCCACGGCTTTGCCCATCCTTGGCCACAACGATGGCGTTGGAGCGAACGTGACGCACCAAACGCCAAGCAAATTCCAGGTCGAGCTTTTCCTGCGGTGTGGGCGGCCGCTGGCTGGCCACGGTCCAGTCAGGCGGCGTGATCGACTGGTCATCGAGATCCTGAACCAGAAGACCTCCCAGGATGCTCCGCACGTGATCGGGGCCGGCTGCATCAATGGCCTGCGGAGCCAGCTCCAACAAGCGCAGATTGGTTTTGGCCGCCAGCACCTCCCGCGCCTCGGGCGTGAAGCCCGGTGCCACGACACATTCCAGGAACAAGCTGGTGAGCTCACGGGCCGCCGTGGCTTCCAGCACACCATTCATGGCGATGATGCTGCCGAAAGCACTCACCCGATCGGCATCCAGGGCCCGCGTCAGTGCTGCAGGAATCGAAGCTCCGATCGCCACACCACAGGGGTTGGTGTGCTTGACGACCACGGCCGCGGGTTGCAACGCCGGTGCGGAACCATCGGGTCCATAGCCGAACTCCCGCACCGTGGCGAGGGCCGCCTCGAGATCCAGAAGGTTGTTGGTGCTCAGCTCCTTGCCCTGCAGCTGAATGGCCCCACCCCAACCCTGTTTGGGATGGCTGAACCAACGCGCTTTTTGGTGGGGATTTTCGCCGTACCGAAGGGGCTGCCGCAGCGGCACCGCCTCCAGCCAGGGGCTGTCTTCCGTGGCGGTTTGCTCGGCCATCCAGCGGCTGATCACGGTGTCGTACGACGCGGTGTGCTGGAATGCTTCAAGGGCCAGTTGGCGCCGCAGCTTCGAAGGCACGCTCCCACTCGACTCCGCCATGGCGGTCAACAGACGGTCATATTGGTCAGGGCTGGTAAGAACAGCCACATCGGCATGATTTTTGGCGGCCGCCCGCACCATGGCGGGGCCACCGATGTCGATGTTCTCGATCGCCTGATCCCAGGTGACGTCAGGCCGAGCAATCGTTTCGCGGAAGGGATAGAGATTGACCACCACCACATCGATGGGGGCGATGTTCTGCTGCTCAAGATCAGCTTGGTGGGACGCGTCACCCCGCTTGGCCAGAATTCCGCCATGCACCCTTGGATGGAGCGTTTTCACACGACCGCCAAGAATTTCTGGGGCTCCGGTGTGCTCCGACACACGGGTCACTGGAAGGCCGGCCTGCTCGAGCACCTTGGCCGTGCCTCCACTGGAGAGGAGCTGATAGCCATGGATCCAATGCAGGGCCTCCGCCAGGGGTACCAGCCCGGACTTATCGGAAACACTCATCAGAGCGACAGGAGCCATCGAAGGGTCGTGACTGGATCGTGAGCCAACCTACGCAGTAGTGATGTTGATGCCCCATGGATGGCCGGTTGGTGCTGCTCCACGGCTGGGGAGCCAATGGAGAGGATCTCAAGCCCCTGGGCGATCGCCTGGCGCGCGAGTGCTCAAAAACCCTTGATGTGGTGTGCCTGAAGGCCCCTGAACGCCATGTCGATCAACCGGGAGGACGCCAGTGGTATGGCCTGTTCCCGGCCCAGTGGGACGCCGTGCCCGTGGCCGTTGAACGCCTCAAGGCTCAACTTCAGAGCCTGAACAATTCAGGCCTTGGACTCGAACGAACGGTGATGTTCGGCTTTTCCCAGGGGGGTGCCATGGCTTTGGAAAGCGGCTGCGACCTACCCGTTGCAGGGCTGATCAGCTGCAGCGGCTATCCACACCCGAACTGGGCTCCGCCCCAGCAACACCCCTGTGTGTTGCTGATGCATGGTTCAGATGATCCCGTGGTGCCGTTCCAGGCCATGCAAGCGATCGCTTCGCAGTTACAGCCCGATCGATGTGAGACGCATTCATTCAAAAACGGTCACACCATCCCAGATGAGACGGTGCAGCCGATTCTAATGTTTATCGAGCGTGTTCTGGAGAACGCTTGATCAAACGAAGGCGTATTCGTACTCCTCCATTTCCTCCCAATCATCAGCGCCAAGCTCGATCCCCTCAAAGAGCTTGTCTTCACCGATGGAATCAACAATCGTGCGCAATGAGGGGAAGAGGAAGTGATTCTCTTCGGCATATTGGGCACTGAACAGACCCTTCTCACCCCAGAAGAAGCGGTCGGTGGTGTGCTCATTGCGGCGCACATTCAGCAACGCCGGAGGCACCAGTCCGCCCTCAGCGATGTAACGACGAGCGGCCGTCACGGGCTTGTACTCACCGGTGTCGAGGTGATGGGTTGGCACATGAGCCAAAACCCGCTGACCTGCCAGGCGACGACGGCTAATGCGCTTGCGCTTCTTGGACATGGAAGGGCTCCGGTACGAAAGGAAGAACGGGGTGGATCGTCAGAACAAACAGGTGACGTCGGCGCGAAAACGCCAGACGCAAGGGAAGCGTCGGGGCAATTGCAGACACACCACAATCACCGGCAGGACACCAACACCCAAGCGGGAACCAGCGGAGGACACTGCAACCTCTGCTGTAGCTTTGGTTGCGAAGTAATTGCAACCTTTGTGAGCGCTGGCGGACGTCTGTTCACGGTGAACAGCGCCTCGGTCTATAAAAAGGATCTTAAGACTTTTCCCAGATTTTTCAAGTCCCCCTGGCGCAGGCTTGCCCAAGCACCTAAATTGATCGTCCGGAACTGATGCAGCTCACCGAGCGATTCTTCGATTTCACCGATCAACAGCTAGCTGATCTAACCGCCAAAAAAGGCATTCAGCATCTGGGGCTGTACGTTAGTGCGCCACCCAATCAGCAGGGTCCGCCCTTGCTGCTGATCCGGCAGTGGTCGGCCAATAAACGGTCTCTTCCCCCTGCCGACGCAGACCCAAACCTGCGCCTGCCGCACGAGAGTCGGCGCTGGTACCCCCTCCAGGATGCCGGTCTGATTCTGGGAGCCCTGCGCGCCGATCTGGATCCGCAACGGAGTTGGACGCTGACCCTGGACCAACGGATGCGGCGCAGTGCTGCCGCCATCAGCCACGCCCTGGGGCGTGACCTGGAATGCCTGCAACTTCGCCAGGAACTCAGCCAACAAAACGATCAGCTGCGCATGCTCGTGCATCAGCTGCGCAATCCACTGGCTGCCCTGCGCACCTACGCCCAACTGCTGCGGCGACGGCTTGAAGCAGACAGCTCGCACCGTCCACTCGTGGAGGGAATGCTCTCGGAGCAACGCCAACTCGGCCAGTACATCGACGTGCTCGATGGCCTCGGGCAACAACGTCTCTCACAACAGGAGCCCCTTGCCCCCACCCTGTTGCCCCCCGGGCCTGCCGAAGGTGAGGCAACCATGCAAACCCTGCTGATGCCTCTGCTGGAGCGGGCGGAAGCGACGGCAAGCCTGCAGGGCCGCCCCTGGCGGGGTCCGGACCTGTGGCCCCAGTGGATTCATCAGCCGTCCCAGGACGGAACGATCGCGGAGATCGTCGCCAACCTCCTTGAAAATGCCTTCCGCTACAGCCCAGCGGGCTGCATCGTGGGGCTGTGCCTGTTGCCCGATGGGCTCTGCGTCTGGGACGACGGGCCGCCGATCCCCCTGGAGGAGCGTGACCTGATTTTCGAGCGGGGAGCGCGGGGGTCTACCGGACAAGACCGGGCGGGTACCGGCCTTGGGCTCGCCCTTGCACGCTCCCTGGCGGAGCAGCAGGGCCGTAAGCTCACGCTCTGCGTGAAACCTTCCACGCTCGCTCAGGATTTACCCGCTCAGGGCAACGCGTTCGTCCTCAGCTGGCCGGCAGGAGCAAGGCCAAACCCAACAACGTGATCATCTCGGTGAGCACAAGAACCGCTCCATAGCTGTCACCAGTGTGCCCCCCCAGGCGTCGCCCAAGGCTCTGGGCGACCAGGATCGCCACCACGCCCCCCAGGAGAAGGGGCATGGGTCCCACCCAACCAGACAACACAATCACCACCAGAAGTGAGGGCAGGGCATCCCAGAGCGGCCTGCCGTGATCGCGATGAAACGCAGCGGTTCCATCAGCGCGGAGGTAGTCGAAACGTGCCATGGCCCAGAACGGTGCCACCCGGGCCCAGAACGCAGCCAGGCAGAGCCCGAGCGGGGCCTGCCCCCCCAGCTGGATCAATGCTGCAATCTGTAGAAGCAGCACCATCACGAGAGCAAGCACGCCACTGGCGCCCACCCGGCTGTCCTCCATCGCCTCGAGCCGCCGCTCCGCTGGCGCCCCGAGGCCATCCGCCGTGTCGATCAGGCCGTCGTGGTGCAACCCACCACTGAGTTGGATGCCGAGAGCCACCACGCAAGGGGCACAGGCAGCCGGAGGCCAAGCGAGCCTGGACAAACCGATCCAGAGCAGCCCCTGCAGCGCACCGATCAGCAGCCCCATCCAGGGGGCGAACCGGGCAATGCGCTGAAAAGAGGGCTGCGGCCAGGGCCATGCGGGCAGCACCGTGTAGAAGATCCAGGCTCCCGCCAGATCTGAAAGCCAGGGTGGAACGATCCTGGGAATAGCGCGATGGATGTAATAGGCCCTCACCGTAGGGTCATTGCAGGGGCGGATCAGTCGTGTTCGGCTTCGAGATCAACGCGCATTGCGCCAACACTTCAGCACGGTGCGGCACCTTTGAGACCCCGCATGGGCCGGTGCACACACCACGCTTCATGCCGGTGGGAACCCTGGCCACCGTCAAGGGCATCAGCACGGAGCAACTGGGGCGCACGGGGGCCCAGATGGTGCTCTCAAACACTTATCACCTGCACCTGCAACCGGGCGAGGAGATCGTGGCGGCGGCCGGCGGCCTGCATCGGTTCATGGGCTGGGACGACCCGATGCTCACCGACTCCGGCGGCTTTCAGGTGTTCAGCCTGGGAGACCTGAACAAGATCGATGACCGCGGAGTGGTGTTCCGAAACCCCCGCGATGGACGCACCATCGACATGACCCCGGAACATGCCACCCAAATCCAAATGGCCCTTGGGGCGGATGTGGCCATGGCCTTCGACCAATGCCCGCCCTATCCGGCGACGGAAAATGACGTCATCGATGCCTGTCGCCGCACCCATGCCTGGCTCGAGCGCTGCGTCACAGCCCACACCCGCGAGGACCAGGCCCTCTTCGGCATCGTTCAGGGTGGCTGTTTCCCCCATCTGCGGCGGGAGAGCGCCATGGCCGTCGCCTCGTTTGATCTACCGGGCATTGCCGTCGGTGGCGTCAGCGTCGGCGAGCCCGTGGAGGAGATGCATCGCATCGTGCGGGACGTTACGCCCCTACTTCCCACGCAAAAACCGCGCTATCTTATGGGCATCGGCACCCTGCGCGAGATGGCCATTGCCGTGGCCAACGGGATCGACCTGTTTGACTGCGTCTTGCCCACACGACTCGGCCGTCACGGTACCGCCCTGGTGGGCGGCGAACGCTGGAACGTGCGCAATGCCCGCTTCCGCCACGACCACACCCCCCTGGATCCCAGCTGCTCCTGTGTGGCTTGCACCGGTCACACCCGGGCCTACCTGCATCACCTGATTCGCAGCGAAGAGCTTCTGGGTCTCACCTTGTTGAGCATTCACAACATCACTCATCTGGTGCGTTTCACCTCGGCCATGACACAAGCCATTCGCGACAGCTGTTTTTCAGAGGTTTTCGCTCCCTGGGAGCCAGACTCGCCAGCCCATCACACGTGGTAGCGTCCAATCCAACGCCTTTTTTATGCAAGGGATGGCCGCCTTTACCCTCGACCTGCTGGCACAGCTGCCCGAGGCCTATCAGGCCTTCTCTCCTCTGATCGACATTCTTCCGTTGATCCCAGTCTTCTTCCTCCTGCTGGCCTTCGTTTGGCAGGCCTCTGTTGGCTTCCGCTAAAGCCTCAGCTCAATCGGATCACTTTCAGAGCAAACGCTGGCAGCGACAGCATGCGACGCCAGCGTGATGGCTCCTGAAGGAGCCGATACAGCCACTCGAGTTGCATCCGGCACATCCAGCCGGGAGCACGTTTTTTGGTTCCGGCCCAGACGTCAAAACTGCCGCCGACACCCATCCACAGCCCAGGCTGTCCGGCCGCAACGCGTTCCGACCAGGTTTCCTGGCGTGGCACCCCCAGGGCCACCAAAACGAGATCCGGCTTCAACGCTTTGAGCTGAGCCTCAACGCCCGGCCAAGCCCCAGGAGATTGATAGCCGTCCACCGCGAGCGCCAGGTTGAGGCCGCTGATGCGTTGCGGCAACTCTGCACGTAGCGTTGCCATCACCTCAGGTGTCGCCCCCACCAGCGCCACCCGCCATCGATGAGCTGCGGCGTACTCCAGCAAGGTCCAGGCCAGTTCGATGCCCGCCGTTTTAACGACCCGGATCTGCTGACGGGCTAGGGCCCAGACCACACCCGCGCCATCGGGAATCACCAGATCAGCCGTCCCGATCACCTGCCCCAGAGCGGCATCGGTCCAAGCCGACATCGTCATCTCAGCGTTCAGGGTGACGATGCGTCCGCCACCCCGGGCATGCAGACCGAGGGCTGCAGCACAGACATCACGGCAGGCATCCACCGGAACGCCGAGCACCTGGCAGCGGCGACGATCATCGGGGGCGGTGCTGACAGAGTCCATGGCCGTGGGGCTGCGTTGGAGAATTTAGGGGCAGTGATGCATGAGGGCATGGTTGTGACGACGACGGAAACCCTTCCGCAGAAGCACGCCACAACCCTTCAGCGCCTGGATCAATCCATCCAACGGGTGGTTCTCGATCGGCAGGACCCGATCAGCGGCCTGCTCCCCGCCAGCACCGCTCACACCATCCACGGCAACTACGGCGATGCCTGGGTGCGGGACTGTGTCTATTCGGTGCAGTGCGTTTGGGGACTGGCCCTAGCCCACCGCCGTCAGCAAGGGCAGAACAGCCTGCGCTCCTGGGAGCTTGAACAGCGGGTGGTGGCCCTCATGCGCGGACTGATGCGCTCGATGATGCGGCAGGCACAAAAGGTGGAGCGTTTCAAGAAAAGCCTCAACCCCCTCGACGCCCTTCACGCCAAGTACGACAGCTGCACCGGCGAGCCGGTGGTGGCTGACGACGCCTGGGGGCATCTCCAACTCGATGCCACCTCATTGTTTCTGCTGCAGCTGGCGCAGTTGACTAAGGGCGGCTGCGCCGTGGTGCAAAGCCGTGACGAAGTGGATTTCCTGCAAAACCTGGTGCACTACATCGCCAGGGCCTACCGCACCCCCGACTATGGGATCTGGGAACGGGGCGACAAAGGCAACCATGGCCTGCCGGAACGCAATGCCAGCTCAATCGGCATGGCCAAAGCTGCCCTGGAAGCACTCGATGGACTTGACCTCTACGGCCTCCATGGCGACGGCAGCTGTATTCTGCTGATTCCCCAGGGGGCCATCGTGCGCCTCCGTCGCGCCCTGCAAGGGCTCCTGCCACGGGAATCCGCCAGCAAGGAAGCCGACAGTGCCTGCCTCTCGGTGATTGGTTATCCCGCCTGGGCGGTGGAGGATGCAGCCCTGGTGGAACGCACCGGCCGGCGGATTCGACGGGAACTCGGCGGGGCCTACGGCTACAAACGCTTCCTCCGGGATGGCCACCAAACGGCGGTAGAAGACGTCAACCGCCTGCACTACGAACCGGAGGAGCTCGCCGCCTTTGAAGGGATCGAGTCGGAGTGGCCTTTGTTTCTGGCCTTCGAACTGGTCACCGCATGCTGCGAAAGGTGCTGGGACGAGGCCCGCCGCCTGCACAGCCAGCTCAAGACCCTGGCCGTTGAACAGGACGGTGAACGTCTCTACCCCGAGCTGTATCAGGTCCCGGCCAGTGCGGTCGATCAGGAACGGCTGAATCCAGGCAGCCAAGAGCGGGTGACCAACACCAACCTGCCGCTGATCTGGACCCAGAGCCTGGTATGGCTCGGGGAAATGCTGCTCGACGATCTGATCCGTCCCGAGGACATTGACCCCTGTGGCCGCAGGGAGCCGCAGCCGCTTGGTGCCGAAACCGTCCTTGTGGCGATGGCTGCGGAGACGGATGCCGTGCGCCAGGAGCTGCTGGCTGCAGAGGTGCCGATCGATCCAACCTCAGTGATTTCCGTGCAGTCGTCCGACGAGCTGAAGCAACGGTTGAAAGCCGCTGGCACCAATCCACGGCTTGAGCTCACTGGGCGCCCCGGACACCGGGTGGAAACCGAGGACACAGCTCGGGTCTACCGCCAGGACGGCGCCATCAGTGTGTTCACTCCGTCTGTGCTGGAAGACGTCAGCAGCTATCTGGCCGATGACCCGGAGGAGCTGCTGGAGACCGTTGTGGACGAACTGCATCTGCTGCAACGGCACTGGCGCGGCATGGGACGTCCCCTTCTGGTGATTCCCATTCGCGACGCGGCCCTCCAGCAGCATCGCGACGTCATCCTCCAACTGGCCCGGCAACTCGGCAGCGGCATCATTGAAAGCATCCCCGTCCGCTTGGGCTGCCTCAGTGAGCTGGTGGATCATGCTCAGGAGGTGCAGCTACCGCCGCTCCAACAGAAACCGGTACGACGGTCCGAGCCACCCCAGCCGCTTCTGCGCGACGCCACCGATCTACGGGATCTGACCGCCGCAGAGGAGCAGGAGCTGGATGACACACCGATCGAACAACTCAGCCAGCGCCTCTGGAACAGTGCGCTACTGCATGAACAGGCCGAAGTGCTCGAGTTGCTGCAACGGCGTCTCGGCCCCCAGGAGATTCAAGGCAGCCCCGAGGGCCATCCGGTGGCCCTGCGCACCCTGCTTGAGGAGGTCTATCAACGGGGCTTGTGTTGTGAGGACTGGAATGTGGTGCGGCGCTGTGCTGGCGCCATGGGGATGGTGCATCCCCAACTCGAAGATGCCCTCACCGATCTTCTCGTCCGCCAGAAACAGGTGGTAGTGGGGCGCAACTACACCGGCGACTCCCGGCTCCGTCAACCGATGGACAGTGCCGCCATCGCCGAACGGATTGAAACCACCAGCGGAATCGACGGCCGTGAACGCATGCTCGAACAGGAACTTCTGCTCGCCCTCGACAGCGTGGCGCGGCGGGAGCCAGCTCTGCTGAAGGGGAGCCTCACCCTGCAGCTGGGGCAGCTGATGCTGCTGCTGACATCAGAGCTGGCCGTGGAGAAAACGCTCAGTCAGGACGAAGCCTTTGAAGCCCTCTGCAGCGAAGCACCCCACGCGATCCGCAAGCGCTTGCGCACCGTGCTTGCCGATGTGGACCATGCCAAAGCAGCCCTGCAACGCGGCGAACAGCTGCACGTGAGCGGCCGGGTGCAGTGGTCAGTGCCTGACCCGTTGGAGGAAACACCGGGGGGTGGGGACTGGCTTCAACACCGCATCCGCCTGGGGTCCTTCCAGAAAGTTCCCCGCGATTTCTATCCCGGGATCTGGTCGCTTCTGCAGCACTGCCGCGGCTTGGTGATCGGCGACAAGCTGGAACGGCGCAATCGCCTCAACAGCCGCCTTGTTCTAGAGAAAACACCGGGAGAGCGCAATTTCGCCGTCCAGGTCGACCATTTGCTCAGTCGGATCAAGGCGCCGGAATACCGCCAACTCTGCAGCGAATGCCTGCTCTCGCTGATGGCCTTCGTCGAAGCCAATCCGGAGGTGCGCTTCGAGGATGACCTGGCCCTCGACGTGGTGATCGGTCATGCCGTCCGAGTGGGCTGGCAACAGAGCCATCCCTCCCTCCGGCCGGAGAACTACCCGCAACACAAGGCCCAGGCCTGGGGGCAGTTCTATCGATCCTCACCCGGTGACTGCCGCCGCTGGCAGGTCACGGCGTTGCGGGAACTGGCCGAACAGCAGGGGCTGGTGTAATCCCAGTGAAAGCCCTCAGATCGGTGCGCACAGGGGCGCTCCCGTATCCGGGTATTCAACAGCCTGCTCGATCAGGTCT
>NZ_JBGKDP010000229.1:0-12261 GCF_042954245.1 Parasynechococcus sp. | reverse complement strand
ATCGCATAGCAGCGGTCATGGCCTGGGCGATCCGTGGTTGGCGTGAAGTCGGCGCAACTACAGCATGAGACCCCTTGCGATCACTTCACTTGAGGCAATGGCAAAGCCGTTGCAACAGACCAAGCCTCTTGGCATAATTTGTGGTGGCTATGCAGCGGTCGCCGCAAGGGCGTCGATCTGCTGGGTCAGCAGGTCCCTGGCCTGCGCTGGTGTGGGCGCCCGCATGAGGTCATGACGCAGTCGCGAGGCGCCGGGGAAGCCCGTGCAGGTCCAGCCCATATGTTTGCGAGCGATCAGCAGCCCATGGTCGCCGCGATCCTGCACCAGGCCGTCCAGTTGATCCCGGGCCAGTGCAAGCCGTGCTGACGGATTGGGTGTGGCAGGGATCGCACGACCGGCCAGGGCGGCGTTGATCTGTCCCACCAGCCATGGGGCTCCCATGGTGCCTCGGCCTACCATCACGCCCGCTGCGCTGGTCTGATTCAGGCAGCGCAGGGCATCGTCGGGGCTGTTGATGTCGCCGTTCGCGATCAGGGGGATCGTGAGTGCTTCTCGAACTTTGGTAATCGCGGTCCAGTCCGCAGCGCCCTTGAAGCCCTGTTCGCGGGTGCGTCCATGCAGTGTGAGCAGTTGTGCACCTGCTTGTTCCAGCTGTTGGCACCAGTGCACGGGATCGGCATCACTGCCACACCAACCCAGGCGTGTCTTCACCGTGACGGGCACAGCCACGGCGCCCGCCACCGCTCCCACGATCTGGATGGCCAGCTTGGGATCACGGATCAACCCGGAACCGCCACCTTTGCGGGCAATCTTGCGCACAGGGCAGCCCATGTTGATGTCTATCAGGAAGGCACCACTGGCTTCAGCCCGTCGTGCTGCATCGGCCATGGCTTGGGGGCGATGGTCGAACAGTTGCACGCCGATGGGGCCGGATTCCTCGGCGAGCGATTCCACCTTACAGAGCCCATACCCCATCTCGAGGCTGGTGGCATTCACCATTTCGCTGAACAGCAGCGCGTCGGGCGCCCAACGTCGAACCAGGCCGCGAAAGACCCGATCGCTCACCCCTGCCAGCGGCGACTGCAATACGCGGCAGCGCAGCTGACGCGCGGTTCCATTGCCGGGAAGCTGCAGGGGGGGTGAAGCAATCATGGGTCCATGCTGCACAACGCAACTGACATGCCCTGGCCGCTCAGTCGTTTGTTGCTGTTGCAGATCCTCGAGGACCGCTGCAGCGATCGCTTTGTCTGCGAAAGGATCTGGGAACGTCTGGGCTATCGGCCTGCTGAACCGCAGTGGTGCGCCGGTCTCGACACACCCTCCGAATGGGCCGACGCCTTCCCTCAGGCTCCCGAACTGATCGCGGAGCGTCCGGCGTCGGTTCGTTTGACCCGCTCGATTCCCAAGCAACACAAACAGCTGCTCAAACAACAGCTCAACTTCGCGGGATACCGCATCGGTGAATTGTACCCCCGCCGCACCCGACGAGCCACAGCTGTGAACTGGCTGTTGGCCTGGCTGGCCCAGCAAGGCGAGCCCCTGCCGGAGCAGGGGCCCTTGTGTCCAGAGCTTCCTCCTCCTGCAGATCCGGTGCAGGGGCACCCCGGCGATCGGCCGGTAGCCTCACTCAGGCCTCAATCGTAATGGGTATGCCTTTCGGGGTGTTGTGGAACAGCCAACGGGCGGGTTTATCGGCGTGCCCTGCGTTCTCTTGCCAGGGGGCGGCGTGGAAGCAGATGGCCTCGTTCGCACCACGCACATCGTGAATGGCACCCCTGGAACGGTGTAGGTGCGTCGGTACATCGTGGTGGATCGGTACTTCGTATAAACCTTGCTGTTGAAGATTCGGTGTTGGTGTTGAGGCCTTGCGGGTGTTGATCGGAATCACACGGACTACTTCCTGATGACTATTGTGGATGGCGAGGCGTTAGTCGAAGAGGTCGACCACAAGGCTGGCGACGAGCCCGAGCATGGCGAGGAAACAACTGAACCCACCCTAGCCGCCTCAGTTGAGACTCATTTGTCTCACTCCGAAAGAATTTCGGTTCTTCAGAGGGTTTATGGCGTCTCTGTAGGGTAAAGGATTGGCTTGAGCAAACTCTTGGCGCGTCCCGTCGTCGCAATCATCGGACGCCCCAATGTCGGTAAGTCGACCTTGGTGAACCGGCTGTGCCGCAGCCGGTCAGCCATCGTTCACGATCAGCCTGGCGTGACGCGTGATCGCACCTACCAGGACTGCTACTGGGGCGATCGGGAATTCAAGGTCGTAGACACTGGTGGACTGGTGTTCGACGACGACAGTGAGTTTTTGCCGGAGATCCGGGAGCAGGCGGCTCTTGCGCTTGAAGAAGCCAGTGTGGCTCTGGTGATCGTGGACGGTCAGCAGGGGCTCACGGCCGCTGACGAGTCCATCGCGGAATTTCTACGCAGTCACCGCTGTCCCACGCTTCTGGCGGTGAACAAGTGCGAGTCGCCGGAACAGGGCCTGGCGATGGCTGGCGAATTCTGGAGCCTTGGCCTGGGTGAACCTCATCCGATCTCAGCCATCCACGGCGCTGGCACCGGAGAATTGCTGAATCAGGTGCTCACCTTTTTCCCCCCGAAGGATCAGGAGGGTGACGAGGAGGAGCCGATTCAGATGGCCATCATCGGACGGCCGAATGTCGGGAAATCCAGCCTGCTGAATGCCATCTGCGGAGAGCAGCGGGCGATTGTTAGCCCGATCCGCGGCACCACCCGCGACACGATTGACACCAGCATCATTCGTGAGAATCGTCCTTGGCGCCTGGTGGACACGGCGGGCATCCGGAGGCGACGCAGCGTCAACTATGGTCCGGAATTCTTCGGCATCAACAGGAGTTTCAAGGCCATTGAACGCAGTGATGTGTGTGTTCTGGTGATCGATGCCCTCGATGGGGTGACCGAGCAGGATCAGCGCCTGGCGGGCCGCATTGAAGAGGACGGCCGTGCCTGCGTGGTGGTCGTCAACAAATGGGACGCGGTGGAAAAAGACAGCCACACCATGACGGCGATGGAAAAGGAGCTGCGCTCCAAGCTCTATTTTCTCGATTGGGCCCCGATGCTGTTCACCTCGGCGCTCACGGGCCAGCGGGTGGAGAGCATCTTTGCTTTGGCCGCCTTGGCGGTTGAGCAGCACCGTCGGCGCGTCAGTACGTCCGTTGTGAACGAGGTGCTCAAGGAAGCGCTGAGTTGGCGCAGTCCCCCCACCACCCGCGGTGGACGCCAAGGAAAGCTGTATTACGGCACCCAGGTGGCCAGCCGGCCGCCCAGCTTCACCCTGTTTGTCAACGACCCCAAATTGTTCGGAGAGACCTATCGGCGCTATGTGGAGCGTCAGATCCGCGAGGGCCTCGGTTTCGATGGCAGCCCGTTGCGTCTGTTCTGGCGCGGTAAGCAACAGCGCGATGCCGAACGCGACCTGGCCCGTCAGCAGAGTCGCAAAGGCTGAGCGATGGACTGGTTACGCCAGGTCCCCATGGGTCAATATGTCGATGGGTCCACGGGTTGGCTCCGGCGCTTGGACCCTCGCCTGAAGTTGGCCTGGTCCCTTGTCTTTCTGCTCACGCCTGTTCTGGCGGGGCCCCTCTGGCGCGTTGGCCTGGTGGTGGCTCTGGTGCTGATCACCCTCGGCAGTGGACTGGCTCGGTCGCTGTGGTGGAGGTCTGTGCTGCTGCTGACGGCCTTGGCCGTTGTGGTGGGCCTCCTGTCGATGTTCTTGCCGGCTGTGGATCCCCCTGCGGCCTTCCCGCTGCGCAATCCGGCCGAGCTTCCGGGGCTCGAGACGGAAGGCCCCTCCTGGGATCTGTTGCGCCTCGGCCCCCTGCAGTTGGGCGGTCTCCAGCTGGGGCCTCTGGTGGTGGATCGGGCCTCGGCAGTGCTGGGGCTGCGAACGTCGACCTTGATCTTTACCGTGATTCACAGCGTCAATCTGATGCTGATCACGACCACTCCTGAGGATCTGGTCTGGGCCCTCAGCTGGTGCCTGGCTCCATTGAAGTGGCTGGGATGTCCTGTGGAGCGGCTGGGGTTTCAATTGCTGCTGGCACTTCGTTTTCTGCCTCTGGTGCAGGAGGAGTTCCAGAATCTGTTGCGCTCTCTCGCCAGCCGTGCCGTCAACCTGCGCCAGCTGGGCTTCAAGGCCGGTTTCGGCCTAGTGCTGGCCGTCGGAGAGCGGCTGCTGGCCAACATTCTTCTCAGGGCTGAGCAGGGGGCTGATGCTCTGGTCGCCCGTGGAGGTCGAATTCTCGGTCCTTCGTACTTCCGCATGCCTCCCGATCGTCCTGCTCCCCTGCTGAATGGCCTGGCGATGGTCGTTCTTGCGTTGGTGATTGGGCTCCGCGGTCAGTACGGTGCTCTATGAGCTCCGATCACGGCATGGCGTCCGAGCGATATCTGAATCACCCCACCTTCGGGATGCTCTATCGGGTGGCTCCGGCTGGTGAGGGCCGAGACGTTTATGTCACGTTGTATGCCAAGCGCATGTTCTTTCTGGTCACCCTGCAACCCCGTGGCGCCCAGTTCGAAGTGATTCCCTACGGGGACGCGCGTCACCACGCTGAGGTGCATCTGGGCCGTTGCCGTCGTGATGGCTCGGAAGACCTGGGCTCCTGGAGTCAGCTGTTCGATCAGACGTTTATCTGAACCCTTGACCGATTCCTTCGCTGCACGTTGGCAGGCGCTCCAGGCATGCCGTCCCTCTTCATCAAGGCTTCTGGCCGTCAGCAAGGGGCATCCGGCAGCGTCCGTGCGTTGCCTGGCTGAGCTTGGTCAGTGTGATTTCGGGGAAAGCCGCGTTCAGGAGGCTCTGCCGAAGCAAGAGGAGCTGATCGATCTGAACTTGCGCTGGCATTTCATTGGTCGCCTGCAAAGCAACAAAGTGCGGCCGGTGGTGAAGGCTTTCGACGTCATTCACTCGGTGGGTTCCCTGTCGCTGGCCGAACGGGTGTCGCGCATCGCCGTGGAGGAGGCCCGTCAGCCTGAAGTGCTGCTGCAGGTGAAACTGCGTCCTGATCCCAGCAAAGGGGGGCTGTCGGCTGATGAACTCGGCGCCATTTGGTCAGACCTACAGGCTCTGCCGGGGTTGCGCATCTCGGGTCTGATGACCATGGCGCCGCTCGACATGGCCGCAGGGCAGCGCAAGGCGTTATTTTCCGACTGCCGTGCCTTGGCGGATCGGCTTGCCTTGGCGGAGTGCTCGATGGGGATGAGCACGGACTGGAAAGAGGCTGCTGAAGCGGGCAGCACCTGGCTCAGGATCGGTTCGGCACTTTTCGGCCCGAGATTGGTGTCAACAGACGCTGCGAATTGACTTGCCCCGCCACAGCGAAAACGGTATCCAGGAACATGGTTTTCGAACCACATTCAGACCGAGAGGATTCCCAAGGTGTCGCTGATCTCCCGTCTCCGTGCCGTCGTCGCTGGCGATGACTATCTCGATGGCGAATTGGATGATTTCGCCTACGACGACGAGCAAGATGACCAGGACCAGCGCGCCCTGCAGGCTGACGGTGGTGCGCTGGCAACCATTGGTGACTCCAACCCGTTTGACCTCAGTGGTGATCTGCCTGGATCCAACGTGATCGGCATGCCCGGCATCAGCAATGCTGTGTCCGAGGTGAATGTGATGGAACCCCGCAGCTTCGATGAAATGCCTCGTGCCATTCAGGCTCTGCGGGAGCGCAAGACTGTCATCCTCAACCTCACGATGATGGAGCCCGACCAGGCCCAGCGTGCTGTTGATTTCGTCGCTGGTGGCACCTTCGCGATCGATGGACACCAGGAGCGCGTTGGCGAGAGCATCTTCCTGTTCGCCCCCAGCTGCGTCACCGTGACCAACACCGGTCAAGACGAAGCCTCAGCTCCAACGGTGGTGAGCCGTGAGGCCGATGTGGCGGATGTCGACGAATCCGCCAGCGCACCCTCGCCCGCCTGGGGAGCAGCCGCTCTCTGAAGCCCACAGTGCAGCCCGCTTTCGGTGTGATCGGCCTGGGTCGCATGGCTCAGGCCCTTGTGGTTCCTCTCTTGGAGCGTGGACGGATTCCAGCCGACCAGTTGTTGGCGGTCGTCGGAGGAGCTCGCTCGCTTGAGCAACGGCGTGGGGCCCTACCGGCTGGCATCGGTTTGGTTGCCGCTGACGATCCTTCTGCTCAACAGGTCTGGACGGCCCCGATGCAGCTGCTTGCGGTGAAGCCACAGCAACTTGATGCCGTTGCAGCTGCTGCTGGACCTGTTATGGGTCAACCGCTGCTGATCTCTGTGTTGGCGGGGGTGTCTCTGACGCGGTTACAGCATTTATTTCCCGGTCATCGCTGTGTGCGGTCGGTGCCCAACACCCCTGCGCTGGTGGGAGCTGGTTTGACAGCTCTGGCCTGGGGGGAGGGGATCGACCAAGGGCAACGTGACCAGGTACGGCAGCTGTTCGCCGATGTGGGCGAAGTTCTGGAGTTGGCGGAAGTCAAGCTCGATGCTTTCCTGGCTCTCACCTCATCGGGCCCTGCCTTTGTGGCCCTGGTGGCGGAAGCCATGGCCGATGGGGCTGTTGCAGCCGGTCTTCCCAGGGACCTGGCCCTACGGCTGAGCCACCGCACCCTGGCTGGAACGGCTGAGCTGCTGGACCGTCGCGATTTGCACCCTGCCCAGCTCAAGGACATGGTCACCTCACCAGGGGGCACCACCATCGCCGGCGTTCGCGCGTTGGAACGCATCGGCCTGCGCTCTGCCTTGATCGAAGCGGTTGTCGCTGCTGCGGAACGCAGCCGAGAGCTGGCCTAGGGCAACACCTCCGGCCATCCCTGCCGGATCACCAGCAGCGAGAAGTAGGGGCGGGGGTCGGCCGCAACTGCATCCGCGCAACAGATCTGCTGGTCGGGCCAGCCGACCCGCTCGGCAAACAGCGCTTGCTGCAGCAGCTCTCGCTGCTTTAGCAGGGGTTGCACCCAACTCCAGCGCCGACCCAGCTTCAGCAGGGCCAGAACTTGCCCCGTCGCAGCGGCGGTGTCCAGCACCTGTTCCAGCTCCTCAGGTGTGTCGGGGCAGGGGCGCAACAGCAGTTGGTCCTGCTGCAGAGCGAGGGGCCAGAGGCCGGCAGCCGCGGCTGCCGAGCACGAGGTGATGCCGGGAATCACGCTGATGGGACAGTTGGGCCACGCCTGACGAAGGGCCAGCAGCACATAGCTGCAGCTCGCAAACAGAGACGCATCTCCCTCACACAGCAGTGCCACCTGCTGGCCGGAACGGACGGCCTGCTGCAGCTCCTGCGCCGCCGCTCCCCAGGCGGTGCGACGTGGTTCGGCGGCTTCCACCATCGGGAACAACAAGGGCAGGTGCTGATGGTCGCTGCGGATCCAGGCAGCGGCGATTTTGGCTGCCATACTGTCGGCCCCCAGTCGGACGACCGGGTAGGCCACCACCTCCGCTTGGCGGATGGCTTCAACGGCGGCCAGGGTGAGCAGGGAAGGATCGCCGGGGCCGACCCCCACCAGTGTGAGCCCCCCAGTCGTGGTGGGATCGATGATGGTCAGCAGTCGATGCGTCTCGGGTCCAGACGATGAGTTGTCTCAGCATCTTTCCAGACGAAAGCGCAGCCCATACTCCGAATGGGCTCATGCCTGCGCTGGAGAGCCATGATCCGACAGTGATTCAGGCGGAGCTCAGCCGCCGGGGCATCGGCTTTGAGCAATGGCCGGCGAAGCAGGGCATGCCGGAGGGGGCAGACCAGGTCACCATCCTCCAGGCCTATGCCGATGCAATTGCCCGGGTTCAAGGCGATGGCGGTTACGCCACGGTCGATGCGATTTGGATGACGCCGGATCACCCCGAACGTGAGCCTCTGCGCCGCAAGTTCCTTGAGGAGCACACCCATGCCGAAGACGAAGTGCGCTTTTTTGTGGAAGGGCGCGGCTTGTTTGTGCTGCACATCGGTTCCGAGGTGCTCAGCGTGCTGTGCGAACGGGGCGACCTGATGCGGGTCCCTGCCGGGACCCGTCATTGGTTTGACATGGGCTCTCAGCCCCGGTTCTGTGCTGTGCGTTGGTTCAACAACCCCGAGGGATGGGTGGCGCAGTACACCGGCAGCAGCATCGCCCAGCGTTTTCCCAGGCTTGACTAAGGGGGCTTTCCAGACACCTTGATGCGTCTCCACCGCTCCTTTGCTGCGCTGCTGCTGGGTTTGCCCATGACAGGACTCATCCCTGTTGTTGCCGAGGATGCTCCCTTGGCACCCGAGGTTTAGCGCCGGATTGCCGTGGTGGTGCTGGCCCGCCGCATTCGTGGCTATGCCGCCATGGCCAAGGCCAGCAGCGACTGCCAAGTGAAGAAGGGGCGTCTTCCGCGCCTGCAGCGCCTACTCGATGACAGCTGCGCCCTGGACCGGACAAGGAGTCTAAAGCGTTTCAGCTGGCCGAAAACGAACTCTGGCTTTTATTTCCTCAGCGAATAAAAACCGCCCATACGGTTCCGGCCTGTTTGCCTGGCTGCTGTGGTCGTTCGATCTTGTCTCGCGTTGAAGCTGCTGGCGCTGTTGGTAGTGCCCTGTTCTGCGGCTGAGATGGATCTGGCCTCTGCCTCCATGCTCCCAACCACGTCGCGATCTATCTCCACCCTCGCTAATGAGTCGGTCTTAGTGCTGAACCGCACCACGCGATCACTCCCGCGCACGGGCGATCCCATCTGGAGTCTGCGTCTGGCAACCCCAGGTCAGCCCGTGCAGCACTTCGATGCCGTCAGCGGTCGGGGGCGCACTGTCAGAACTCTGATCGTCATCGCTCTGGCACCCGCGCGCCGCTTCCCACCGGCGCTATAACCTTGAACCGGTGGAGCCCCTGGGTCCCGCTGATCCGCGGGAGCTCGGGCCTATCTGGATTGGGATTGAACCGCAGTTCCACACGGGTCGAGGTCATCTGGGCATTCATCTCGACCCCAGTGCCAACCGCAATGCCAACAGCGACACGCTCGGCTGCGTGGGTTTGATTCGCTGGGACGACACGCAGACCCTAGCGGGTCTGGTGCAGCGCCGTAACGTCCGAACATTGGTGGTCAGCGAGTGAATGTTCTCCGATTAGGGTTTCAGTTGGGGCGGCTGGTTGGACAACCGCCGGGGTGAGTGGTGGCTGCTGGCCCAGCTGCTGCCGGTCTGGCCTGCTCCGGCCAGCTTCGGTGTGGCGATTTGGCCAAAACTTTTGTTTGGGCTGGGCTTGTTGCTGTTGGCTTTTGGCCTGTTCGGGCCATTGAGGCATTTCGCTGTCTCGGGGCCAGCCTTTCGCCGCTGCCGGCGCCCAAGCCGTCGAATCAGTTGATCGCTACAGGCACATACGCCATCTGCCGGCATCCGTTGTATCGGGCCGTGTTGCTGTGTTCCGCAGGAGTGGTGCTGGCCACAGGCAGCCTGCTGCATCTGTTGCTGTTGGTCAGCCTGGCGGCTGTGCTGCGGGGCAAAGCCCGCTTCGAGGAGCAGAGGTTACGGACGCTGCATCCGAATTACAGCCAATACGCCGCTGTCATCCCGGCGATTTTGGGCTGGGTTCCTGGATTGGACTGGCGCTGATTGGTTGGCTCAGGCGGCGACCGTGCTGGTCTGCATCAGGTCGGTATAGAGCTGTTCGAGGGCGTCGATGTTGCTTGAAATCGTGTAGCGCTCCAAAGCGCGGAGTCGGGCTTTGCGGCCCAGGTCCGCCGTCAGCACCGGCTGGTCCCTGAGCACCGGCAGCAGCGTGCGCAACTGGGTGGTGACGCCCTGGGTGCTCAGCACGATTCCCGCCCCTTGCTCCAGCACCTCGCCATCGGCACCGGCATCGGTGGCTACGCAGGCTGTTCCGGTGGCCATCGCCTCCAGCAAGGCCAGCGACAGTCCCTCCACAAGGCTCGGCAGGATGAAGACCTCAGCGCACTGGAGCAGAGCAACCCGGGTGTCCAGGTCCGGCTCGTGGCCCCACCAGAGAATCCGATCGTCGTTGAACTGGTTCATCAAGCTGTTGCGCAGCGGCCCGTCGCCGACGATCACCAACCGACAGCCCTCCGGTGAGACCAGACGCCAGGCCCGCAGCAGGGCTTCAACGTTCTTCTCCGTCGCCAGGCGCCCCATGTAGAGCACGATCCGTTCTCGGCCCAGCCGTTGCCGCACCTGTTGATGCATCAGCGAAAGGGTGCCAGGGCTGGTGGGGCACCAGCGGTCGGTGTCTACACCATTGGGAATCACCGTCAGACGGTCGGCTGGAACGCCGAGGCGTTCGAGAAAATCCGCCTGAAGCTGTGAAAACACGATCACCCGGTCGTAGCGGGCCAGGGCCGGTGCATACAGCTGGTAAGTGAGCTGTTGGGTGCCTGCCGTGAGGTTGCGCAGGCTTGCATCGAAGGGGGGATGAAAGGTGGCCACCAGGGGCACGTCCAGCTGCTGACAGAGCTCCGGCAGGCGGAAATCCAGGGGCGAAAGGGTGAGGCTGGCGTGCACAAGGTCGGGCTGCAGCCGCTCCAGGGATTCCCTCAGCTCCCGCTGTGCCCCGGGGGAAGGGATCGTGTAGACCTGCGATTTGACTAGATAAGGCAGGCTGACGTCCGGGTCGTTGGCCAGCAGCGATGTGTTGTCGCGCTCCGGGCTGCGCGGGTTATCGAAATGGATGAAGTGCACCTGATGCCCGCGTTTGCGCAGGGCTTCCGTGGTGCTGATCCCATAGGACACATTCCCGCAGAAGGGAGACTTCTTGCCGAGCCACGCAATCTGCGCCAAGCGGGTTGGGCCTCCTCAGGCGAAACGGCAAATTAGCAGCGTTGCCACGGCCGTTCGATCAACGCCGCCACCAGTGCCAACCCCGCGAGCAGCCACAGCACCGGTTGAAGACCAATGCTGCTCACTAAAGTGCCCGCCAGCACTAGCGGCAGACTCAGGGCAATATTGATCAGATTGTTCTGCAGTCCGAACACCCTGCCGCGCTCGGTTTCGGGGGTTTCTTCCTGAATCGTGGTCTGCGCTGGGATCGCCACCAGAGCTGCTCCGATGCCCAGGATCCCGCAGAGGCTAAGGGTGAAGGCCAGGGATCCCCGCAGCTGGCTGAGCAGCACCAAGGTCCAGGTGATGGTTCCCAGGCCCGCTGCCATGAGCCGGCGGCGGCTAAACCGATGGCCCAGCTGGGCGATCACCACGGCTCCGATCGCCATGCCCAGCCCACTCATGGCAAGCAGGGCGCCAAAGCCTGAGGGGCCCAGGTTGTCGATCAGGGCAGCCAGCTGGAGCGCCAACACGTAGAGCGCCGCCAACAGGCTGTAGAGCAGCACGAGATGAATCATGGCGCCGCGCACCGACGGCACCCGGCGCAGCACCTGCAATCCTTCGCCGATCTCCGTCCATACCGATGTATTGGAGGGGGGCTTGGGGGCTTCTTGCAGCTTCAGGCGCGACAGGCTGAGGGCCGCGAGGCCGTAACAGAGCGGAAGCAGCAGAAACTCGCCGCTATCGATGCCGAAGATCGCCAGGCTGCTATGTAGGGCGCGAAGAATCGGTTCCCCCAGCGCGAAGCCCAGGATCGTCGCCCCCATGCTGGTGGCTTGGTAGAGGGAGTTGGCCGCCAATAGGTGATCTCCCGGCACTACCACAGGAATCGTGGCCTGTTCCGAGGGGGCGAAAAACTGGGTCAGGATCGACTCCAGGAAGGTCATGCCCACCAGCCCCCAGTAGCCCCAGGGCAGACCAAGCCAGAAGGGCCCTGGCAGCAGACAGAGCGGTGCGAACACCACCAACAGGGCTCGGATGGCATTGCTGGCCACCATCACCCGACGCTTGGGCCAGCGGTCAGCCCAGACCCCAGCCACCGTTCCCAACAACATGGCCGGGATGGTGTTGGCCACAAAGATGCCTGTGGCCAGCAGGGTGATCACCTGGGTGCGTGTGCTGATGTCGAGGCCGTAATCCGATGCCATCTCCGCCAGCACGCCGCTTCCCTGCCCCTTCAGCAGCAGGTGCTGATCGATCAGGAAGACCATCAGCACGATGTAGAACTTGTCCGCCAGCTGGGAAAAGATTTGGCCCAGCCAAAGTTTGCGGAAGTCCTTGAGGCGCAGCACGGCTTCCAAGCCACCCTTTCCCTCCGGGTTGCTGCCGGTGGGTAGAGCGGGTTCAGGGGTGGTGAGGCTCGGTCCGCTCAAGGGGCAATTGTATCGCGGCCATGATGGCTCACGCGCCTGCCAGCAGCGTCTCTCGCAGCATGGCCAGGGCTTTGCTGGGTCGGTTCAGATGCGTCCGGCTCCAGATCT
>NZ_JBGKDP010000228.1:0-1664 GCF_042954245.1 Parasynechococcus sp. | reverse complement strand
GCCACTGCCTGAACAGAGCGGCGCCAGCGACGACGACGCCAAGCAAGAGATCCCAGTGCTGGAGCACAGCCCGTCGAGCGATGACGCAGCCTCGCTCGATGACACCATCGCCTCCTTCCTCGATGGGTTCAGCGCGGACGGAATCCTGGAAGACGATCCCGATGAGGCAGCCGCAACCAATGCCGACATCGTCGACCTGGAAGCCAGCATCAAGGACGCGGAGGCTTCACCCGTTATCGCTCTGGTGGATCGGATCCTGCTTCAGGCCATGAGCGTTGGTGCCAGCGACATCCATGTGGAGCCACAACAGAGAGGGCTCCAGCTGCGCTACCGCCAAGACGGAGTCCTCCAGCAATACATCGAGCCGCTTCCCAGCCGGCTGATTCCCGCCGTCACCTCACGCTTCAAAATCCTGGCCGATCTGGACATCGCTGAACGGCGTCAGGCCCAGGACGGCCGGATCCGACGCCGATACCGCGAGCGCGTGATCGACTTCCGTGTCAGCACCCTTCCCAGTCGCTTCGGGGAAAAGGTCTGTCTGCGCCTGCTCGACAGCAGTGCCACGCAGCTCGGGCTGGACAAATTGATCGGCAACCCCCAGACCCTTGACCTCGTCCGTGAACTCGGCGCCAAACCCTTTGGAATGATCCTGGTTACCGGACCCACCGGTTCAGGTAAATCCACCACGCTGTATTCCCTGCTGGCGGAGCGCAACGACCCGGGCATCAACATCTCCACCGTGGAGGACCCGATCGAATACACCCTCCCCGGCATCACCCAAAGCCAGGTGAACCGCGAGAAGGGATTTGATTTCGCCACTGCTCTGCGGGCCTTCATGCGGCAGGACCCGGATGTGTTGCTCGTGGGGGAAACACGGGATCTCGAAACCGCCAAAACCGCCATTGAGGCCGCTCTGACCGGTCACTTGGTGTTGAGCACCCTGCACGCAAACGATGCCCCCAGCACCATCGCGCGCCTCGATGAGATGGGGGTGGAGCCTTTCATGGTGGCGGCCGCTCTGATCGGGATCGTCTCCCAACGACTGATGCGCCGGGTCTGCGGCGAATGTCGAGAGCCGTATCAACCGGATGAACGGGAACTGGGCCGCTTCGGGTTGATGGCCAGCAAGGAAGCGATGGTGACCTTCTATCGCGCGCACCATCACGATCGGACCGAAGCGTCACCATGCCCGCATTGCAAAGGCAGTGGCTACAAAGGCCGGGTGGGCGTTTATGAGGTGCTGCGGATCAATGAGGACATCGCCACGGCCATCTCTCGGGGAGCCAGCACCGATGTGATCCGCCAGCTCGCCCTCGAATCAGGCATGACCACCCTGCTGGGGTACGCCCTTGAACTGGTCCGTCAAGGCCACACCACACTGGAAGAAGTGGGGCGCATGATTCTTACGGATTCTGGTCTCGAATCCGAGCGCAGAGCCCGTGCTCTCAGCACAATGACCTGTACAGGCTGTGGCGCTGGCCTCGAGGATGGCTGGCTCGAATGCCCCTACTGCCTGACCCCACGACATTGAGGAGGTCGTCTTGGAGCTGATGATCGAAGACCTGATGGAGCAGCTGGTCGAAGGCGGTGGCAGCGATCTGCACATCGCCACCGGGCAGCCTCCCTACGGTCGTTTCAGCGGTCAACTACGACCGATGCGGGAC
>NZ_JBGKDP010000227.1:0-3411 GCF_042954245.1 Parasynechococcus sp. | reverse complement strand
AGCACGCTGCGGGCATTGGGGCCCATCAAGCAGTCGTAGTAGAAGCGGAAATCAGGGGCAATGGCACCGGGATCGGCGTCAAAGACGTCGTCGGAGCAGTAGTGCAGGCCGAAGGCGTCACAGGTGTAGAGGATGCCTATGCCGTGATCGAAGGAAAAGATCGTGTCCGGCCAGTGCAGGTTCGGAGCACTGAGGAATTCGAAGCGGTGCTGGATGCCGCTGTCGGGATTGGTGCCGAGATCCAATTCATCGCCGGATTTCACCGCACGGAATTTGAACGGTCGGTGCACCTGGTCCTTGAGGAATTGCAGCGCAACCTTTGAGCCCACGATTTCGATCTCGGGATTGAGATCAATCAGGTCACCGATCAAACCGGAGTGGTCGGGTTCGGTGTGGCTCACGATCAACACATCGATCGCGCTCGGATCGATCTGCTCCTTGAGCAGGGGGATCCAGGTGTCGCGGAACTTGGCGTGGCTGGTGTCGATCAGGGCGGTGCGTTTTCCCCGCACCAGGAAGGCGTTGTAGGTGGTGCCGTTGCGCAGGCCGAATTCGATGTCAAAGCGGCTGCGGTCCCAGTCGAGGGAGCGAATCGTGGTGGTGTCGGCGGCGATGGCCTCGCACTGCAGCGACAGCTTCGGAACAGCGGGAGCAACGACCATGAAACCGACCGTGACGGAATTCGACTCTACGGAGATTCAGCGAGGCAAGGCGGCGGAGACTGGTATCAACTACAACCTTGTGATGGCGTCATCGACGCTCAGGCAGAGCATTGGGCCTGGAATTTTGCTGGCCGGTGCCTGCATCGGTGGATCCCACTTGATGTCGTCCACCACGGCTGGGGCCCGATTCGGCTTTGCGCTGGTGGGCTTGATCCTGCTCACCAATCTGATCAAGTACCCGTTCCTCCGCGTGGGCATCCGCTTCACAGCGGCCACCCGATTGTCGCTGCTGGAGGGTTTCCAGAAACGCAATTCCCTCTACCTGCCGCTGTATCTGGTGGTGAGCCTAGTGACGGGGACCTTCACTATCGCGGCGGTGAGTTTTGTGGCGGGGCTGCTGCTCACCAACATTCCTCTGCTGGCGGGGCTGGACCCCTATGGACTGTCCATCGCCGTGCTGGTGGTGAGCGGCCTGGTGCTGCTGCTGGGGCACTACCGGGCGCTCGATCGTCTCTCCAAGCTGTTGGTGGTGCTGCTCACCCTGCTTACGGGAGTTGCTGCCATCACATTGTTGATTCGCGGTCCGGTAGGGGATGTGGCGGCCAGTTGGGCCAGCACCGATCCCAGTCCCTGGACCCTGGCCAACCTCGCCTTCCTGATTCCCCTGATGGGCTGGATGCCCGGACCGGTGGAGATGTGCGTGTGGCCGTCGTTGTGGATGTTCTCCCGTGCGCGCGACACCGAGTACACCGCAACGCCGAAGGAGGCCGAGTTCGATTTCAACCTCGGCTACAGCGTCACCGTGGTGACGGCCATGTTCTTTGTGATCCTGGGCGCTTACACGATGTATGCCAGCGGTGACGGAATGCTGGCCGGCAGTGGCGTGTCTTTCGCCCAGAAGTTGATTCAGCTCTACACCGCCGCCATGGGTGGTTGGGCGGCCTGGGTGATCATCCCGGCGGCCTTTTCCGCCATGTTCAGCACCACCCTCACTTGCCTGGATGCCTACCCCCGCAGCATTGCGGCGATCCAGGGCTTGCTGCGTTATCACGACAGTGGGGATTCAGCGCCGGGGCCCACGCAGCGTCGCTTCGACATCTGGGTGATCGTGCATTTCCTGGCTGCTGTGCTGGCGCTGGTGGTGGCCTATCTCGGCAGCATTGGCGTCACAGATTTCGTCTTCGGGGCGATGACCGGCAGCTTCCTCACTGCACCGCTCTTCGCCTGGATGGCGATGGACACGATTAACAGCAGCCTGGTGCCGCCCGAGCACAGGTATGGGGTGGTGATGCGGACGCTCTGCTGGTTTGGTCTGGTGTTTCTGAGCGGATTCAGTGTTTTGTTTATAGCCAATGCCTTCTTCGGCCTCGGCGGCTGATTCCGCCTTGGCTTCAACAAAAAACCCCTGCCATGGGCAGGGGTTGGGCTTCCATTCTTCTCGTCTTGGTATGTTGGACTTGTCCAGCCCAAGGCTGTTCAGTGCTCGGTATCTAATCAGCTCTCGACCTTCACCGAAACACTGGTATGTTCCACAGCCTTGCCGGCGTTGATTTCGAGAATGCCGTCCCGATAGCTGGCCTTGAATTGGTCCCGATCGAGACTGTGGGGGAAGCGGAAGCTGCGGCTCCAGGTGCCGCTACGGAATTCGCTCAGCAGCGGTGCGTTGCTGTCGTCGCTGCTTGTTGCTGGGCGTTCGGCGCTGATCACCAGGTTGCGATCGGTGGCCTTGACGTCGATCGAGTCCCGGTCCACCCCGGGCAGTTCCAGCTGCACGGTGTAGCTGGTCTCGGTCTCGCGGATTTCGGCGTTGGGAACGCGCTCAGCGGTGGCCAGTTGCTGCTCGAGACGCTCGAACAGATCGAAGGGGGATTGGCGAAGGGTCAGCATGATGGTGGCTCCGAAGAATGAACATTTGCGGACTGGGTTGATCGCCCGCCATCACAATCTGCGCCGCTTGGATGAGAATCAGAAGCGTGAGAACCGTCCGTTTTGATTCGGTCTCTACCACCAGGTTCGGCTAGCACCACAGGGATAGTGTTGAAACCGAATCTCCTTAAAGCCACCACCAGTCGCTGAAGCAGGCCGCCTGGCCGCAGACTCGTTCTTCTGCATCCCAGAGGGTCTAGATTCGGACCTTGTTGATCATGAATCGCCGCCCTTTGCGGCTGATGCGAATGCCGCGATAGTTCTGCACTGCATTGAGGCGTTTGGCCTGGCCCAGGGCGCTGCTGCATTCCGCCCGTTCACTGTCCGGTGCGGTGAGCCGTGAGGGCAGCCGATCAACTCATCCCAGCGGCTGTTCCACAGCTGCAGGGCCGCAGCGTTGGCGTAACTGAGCTTGGGATCCTGCTCCGTGCCGTGGGCCAGTACCGGAAAGCCGCAGACGAATAGGTTCTGGCAGAGCAGCCGCTTCGAGCAGCCCGGTTGGGCGGAAGCAATCAGCGATCTACTGAAGGCCCGTTGATGCGATTGCAGCAGCAATTTGGCCAGTCCTTGTTTTTCGGCGGTGAGCCAGGCGGCTTCGCGGGCGATAAGCTCTCCTCCGCGTCAGCTGCCGGCTGCCATGGCCTGAAGCATCGCCTTCTGGGCACTGGCCTGGCCATGGGCCTTGAGGTTGCTGAGGAAGGTGCTGCGGGCCTCCACGAAGCGTGGGTCTTCCGCTAGCGGCAGCTCTCCGGCGGCATCGAGGCCCGTGTCGCCCTCCATTGCTGGGGTGATCACCACCAGGTCGCCATCGAGGCTGCGGTTG
>NZ_JBGKDP010000226.1:0-6967 GCF_042954245.1 Parasynechococcus sp. | reverse complement strand
CAGCATTCATCGGCGTTCCACAATCTTGCGCTGGAGCACGACGGCCGCAGGGATTAGGGTGATCAGATTGGCCGCCAGGACAGGGCAGTCGTTCACCAGCAGGCCGTACAACGACCACAACGCCACACCACTGGTGAACAGGGCGTACAGCCCAGGGAAGTCGCCTTGGTGTCGCCACGGCGCAGGGTCTTCACCGCCTACGGGAAAAGCTGGCCGTCGTGAGGCCAGCGGCCAGGTAGCCAACAAGTTCAGCACTCAGTTGCAAAGGGAACCTCCTGCGCGATCAAACGGACACGTTGCTGGGTGAAGGGATGGCGAAAGCTCAGGGCCTGGGCATGCAGATGCAAGCGGCAGGAACGGCGCAGACCCTCCAGATCGTCAGCGCCAGGCGTCCCGAGGGGCGGCTGGCGTAGCGCGGCGGTTGGCGCGAGAGGCGTGCCAGGGGGCTGGCGATGCAACCACGGCCGTGGAGGTCCCCTTCCACATCCGCCTGGTACAGCTTGTTGATCCGCCGTTCAGCAAATAGGGCACTGAGCCGCCGCAGGGCGCCAGCGCTTCGGGCCAAGAGCAGCACCCCCGAGGTGTCGCGGTCTAGGCGGTGAACCAGGCACAGGCCTTGGTCCTGCTGCTGCAAGCGGGTGATCACGGAATCGCTTTGCTCCGGCCCCAAGCCCGGTTGGCTAAGCAGGCCGGCAGGCTTGTCGACCGCCATCAGCCACGGGTCCCGCATCAGTAGCTTCAAGGGGAGAGCCGCTTAGCGCAGTGTTTTTCAAACAAGGCCACCACCTGTTCCGCTGGCAGGGCCTGAATCAGCCGGGCTTCAGCCTCAACGTGATGCTGACTGGAGTGATACAGCTGCAACTCGTGAAAAGGATTGGGGTCCTGCTGGCAGGTCGCCTCCATCTCACGGCTGAGCAAGGCCGCCGGCATCAGGTTGCCGCCGTTGCACAACTGCATCACATGGGCTGATTCATGGGCCAGCACAAACCAAACCACGGCTGGATCGTCGGGCAGGTTGTTGCCGCACATCAACAGGGCCTGTTTGCCCTCATGAAAGCCCCCCAGCAAGCCCAAAGGGCAGTCGGGCGCCACCAGGGCATTCACGCCCGTCAGCTGCAAAACCAGCAGAGCCAACAGCGCAGCCCTGAAACGGCGGCCCATCAAGCCAGGGACCACACAACAATCTCATTGGTCTCAAGATCGGCTCGAGCCGGATCAAAACCCACCGAAGTTCTATAGATTTTTAGTCGCCGAGAAGCTGTTCCACAGAGGCGACCTTCTCGGCGAACGACTGCTGCCGATCAGAGCGGGTATTGAGCTTGAGCGTTGTGTAGAGAGGCGGAGCGCCCATGCCGTGCAACTCGGCGTGACACGCCCGCACACAGTGCATGACCTCATCCCAAGGGTCTTCGATCGCCGTGCCATTGGGACCCAACTGATGGGTCAGGCCCGTGGCAGCGATCACCCACTCACAAGAGGCAATATAGGGCGAAAGGACTGATGCTCACACCGATCGGCACCACACAGAGGTCAACACTGACCCACATCATCCCGCCACCGCACTGGATCGACTCAAGCAACTGATCGGGTAGTCGATGGTGCGCCAACTGCCGCTGTCGGTTCGTACTTCAACCGCAATGCCCTGCTGACCTATGGAACAGCGGGCCCCTTGTCCCGTGCACCAATCACTGGCATCAGCGAGGGCCAGTTCCAGCGTTTCGTAAGGGGCGTCGAGCACCGGATGCGGCTGACCGTCGAGGCCAACCAACCGGTAGCGGGAGCGATGCTTGGCCATCGCAGTCCAATCCCGGAAGTGTCACCATCTTCCCATGGTCTTGGCCCGGCCGCATTCACACATTGGAGCCAGCAACGGGACGGCAACGGCATGAGTGGACAGCTGCAGCAGGCCTACAACGCTTTGATGATGAAGGCTCCGGGGGCAGCATTTCAAAAAGCACGGGCTCTGTATCTCAACAAATATCCACTTCCCCAGGCCGACAGCAGCGCGCCGCTGCGGCTTTTCGTGTGCGATGAGCAGCTGGAGGAGTCGATTCAGCCCGCCAACGACGGCCATCCGAATCATCGCCTGGCGATTCTCCGCTCACAGCCAGAGAAATTGGCCGTGGTTCACTGGCAGCAGTCCCATCCGCCCGAGCCGGAGCAACTGCGCCGCTACCTGCACGACACCTGGTCCCTCGACCTGGACGAGCTGAAGATCGAGGCCCTCAGCAACCCCTGGTTCCGTGAGGGAGGACATCACAGCCGCTTTACCGCACCCATAGGGCTGGTCTGGCGACAACAAACCCTCTTAACCCTCAAGGAAGAACAGTAGAAGCAACTCCGCAGAACGACGTAAGCCGCGCAACGGCATCGCTAGCAAAAAGAGATAGCCGTCGCAGCCGATGCTCACCAAGTACGCCGAACGCTATGTGCTGCGGTCCTGCTCGGAGGGCGGCTACCTCGGCGTCAATGCCGTGGACCAACGCATCGAGAGCTAACCCTCCCTCGATAAAGCATGGATCTTTCACAGCCATAACGGTGCTGTGAACCACGCCCGTTGGATCGGCGAGGTGCATGGGGAAACACCGGACGTGGTGAAGCTGGATCAGTGAATTGAACGGCGGTGGTGATCAGTCGTGGATGAAATTGCGCAGGCGCCGCGACTCGGCGGCCTGGTCCTGCTGAAGCGCAGCGGCAGTTCGCACGTGATGCTCACGCTGCTGCGCCGCGAAGACATCCGCCTCACTCAAGGTAAAGCTGTGCTCAGCAGCGAGCCCGAGAAACCGCTCAAGGTCCATGGGCTGAGCGAAAACTTTAGCCAAATTAGGGTCGCTGTCGCGAAGCGTGAGAAACCGATCCAGATCCTCAAGAGACATCGCGGCAGCACTTGTTGCGTGCCCCCATTCAAGTCAGCATCAGCCCAAGTGGGGAGGTTGCATGCTGTTGAAACTGATCAGCTGCGGCAGCCTGGCGCTGGTGAGTGTTCTGGTGGTGACTTTGCTGCAGGGATTACGGCAGCACAACCAACGCATCCACGCACTGCAAGAACGGATCGATCAGCTGGAGGAGCACGCGCCGAACCGTGCCCACAGCAACTTGCTCAGCCGACAGATTGGGTGTGATGCAGGAACGCATGGATGCCTTCTCGGCCATGCGCACCTCGACTCCCTCATCCCTTCACCGCATCCCCGCTGGCATTGGGCAGGATGAAGCGCTGCAACAGCACGAACAAGACCAACACCGGCAGGATTGAGACCACCGAGCCGGCGGCAACGATCCGCCAATCCAGCGAAAAGCTGCTGGAGAGCTGCTGCAGACCCAGAGGCAAGGTGTAGAGGGATGGGTCGTCGAGGATCACCAGCGGCCAGAGGAAATCACTCCAGGTGCCGATAAACACGAACATCGCCAGGGTGGTGAGATCGGCTTTGGCGGCGGGGATCATCACGTTCCACCATTCCCCCAAGCGGCTGCAGCCATCGATCCGTGCCGCCTCCTCCAGCTCCTTGGGAACACCAAGGAAGCTCTGGCGCAGGAGATAAAGACCAAACGCGGTGGCCGCCTGCGGAATCACCAGGGCCAGCAGGGTATTGCGCAGGCCCAGCGGCACCATCAGCAGATACAGCGGAATCATCACTACCTGAAACGGGATCAGGATCGTGGCCACTACCAGCCCCAGCACCAGGCCCCGGCCGGCAAAGCTCAGCCGGGCCAAGGGGTAGGCGGCAAGGGAGCAGAACAACAGGTTGGCCAGCACCGCAAGGCCACTCACCACGGTGCTGTTGAACAGATAGGTGGTGAGGGGATTGTCTTGAAACAGCCGGACGTAAGCATCGAAGCTCGGCTGGGCGGGCAGCAACGCCGGCGGACTGCTGAAGATGTCTTCCGCCGGACCCTTGAGCGAGGTGGTCACCAACCAGAGCAACGGCGTGAGCACCAGCAGTGCCAGAAGAATCAGCAGCACCAGCTGAACAACCCGGGCGGTGGAGGTGCGCATGGCGTCGGCTCTAGAGCGTCGGTCGGCTCTCCAGAACAACAGGATCCTTCTGCGGATGCAACGACTGGCGCTCCTCTCCAGCTACCAGGCGATTGAGGGCGTTCACAAAGGCCATGGCCGCCGCCACCACCACATCGGTATCGGCAGCGTGGCCAGAATAGAGTACACCGCTGCGGCGCAGGCGAATCGTCACATCGCCCATGGCATCGATGCCCTCGGTGACCGACTTAACCGAGAACTCGATCAATTCATTGGGCACACCCGCCAGATCATTCAAGGCACGACAGACGGCATCCACCGGACCGGTGCCCACCGCCGAGCCTGTGGTCTCACTGCCCTCTTCATCCGAGAGGATGACGGTGGCGGTGGGGCGCAGGCTGCTGCCGCAGCTGACCTGCACCAGCTTGAGCTGGAAGCGGGCTTCCGGCTGCTGCACCTGTTCGCTGACGATCGCCTCCAGGTCACGGTCGGTGATCTCGCGCTTACGATCGGCGAGTTCCTTGAAGCGGGCAAAGGCTTCATCGAGACCCTCACGGGTGAGGTCGTATCCCAGCTCCTCCAGGCGGGCGCGAACGGCACTGCGGCCGCTCAGCTTGCCGAGGGAAATGCGGTTATCGGACAAGCCCACCGTCTGGGCATCGATGATTTCGTAGGTGAGCCGGTTCTTGAGGACGCCGTCCTGGTGGATGCCGGATTCATGGGCGAAGGCATTGGCACCAACGATGGCCTTGTTGGGCTGCACCACCATGCCGGTGAGATTGGAGACCAGCCTCGAGGTCTTGGTGATTTCTTCGGTACGAACGGCGGTGAGCGGCGTGGGGCTGTCCTCCTCCCGACCAAAGAAGGGGTTGTAGTAGCCACGCCGCACGTGCAGCGCCATCACCAATTCTTCGAGGGAGGCATTGCCGGCCCGTTCGCCGATGCCATTGATCGTGCATTCGAGCTGACGGGCACCGTTCTTGACCGCCTCGAGGAAATTGGCCACGGCCAGGCCGAGGTCGTTGTGGCCGTGCACCGAGATCACGGCCTCGCCGATGTTGGGCACGTGCTGATTGATGCCTGCAATCAGCGCACCGAACTCCGAGGGGGTGGTGTAGCCAACGGTGTCGGGAATGTTGATCGTGGTGGCGCCAGCGGCAATCGCCGCCTCAATCACCTCGTAGAGGAACTCTGGATCGCTGCGGCCAGCGTCCTCACAGGAAAATTCAGTGTCCTCCACCAGAGAGCGAGCATAGCTCACCATCTCGGAAACGATACCGAGCACATCGGCACGGCTCTTACGCAGCTTGTGCTCCAGGTGGATGTCGCTGGTGGCGATGAAGGTGTGAATGCGGCGGCGCGGTGCTGGCGCCACGGCATCGGCACAGGCCTTGATGTCGGCCCGCGAGGCACGGGCCAGGCCACAGATGATCGGACCGCGGTCGCCACCCACCTGCTGGGCGATCCGCTGCACGGCGGCAAAATCACCGGGGCTGGCGAAGGGGAATCCCGCCTCGATCACATCCACGCCAAGCCGCGCCAGCTGCTGGGCAATGGCCAGCTTCTCCTCCAGGTTGAGGCTCGCCCCGGGTGACTGCTCACCATCCCGCAGGGTGGTGTCAAAAATCAGGACGCGACCGGGGTCCTTGGCCATGGAAGGGGCTCCAGCGGAGATCTTAGTCGGAATGACTATGAGTTAACCCATCCTAGTTCAGCTCCCGAGAGGGAATCGGATTAAATTGAGCCACCGTTTGGGCTTGTTCGTGACCAAAGGCGCTGTTGCCCTGGTGTTGCATGCCCATCTGCCCTACGTGCGGTCGGCACAACCTGGCTCCCTGGAGGAGGACTGGTTTTTCCAGGCCCTGATCGAGTGTTACCTGCCGCTGTTGGAAACGCTGGAGCTGGCCAGCGCCGACCCCCACCAGCAGCCCAAACTCACCATCGGCTTGTCGCCAACGCTGCTGTCGCTGCTGAGCGATCAAGACCTCAAGCAGCGCTTTCCAGCCTGGCTGAACGAACGACTGGATCTGCTGCCGAAGGCCGACCCATCACTGCGCGAGGGCGCCGAACACCTGGCGGCCAGGATCGAGCGGCATCAGCAGGCCTGGCAGAGCTGCGACGGCGATCTGATCCAACGCTTCGCCGCCCTGCAGCGTCAGGGGGTGGTGGACCTACTCACCTGCGGCGCCACCCACGGCTACCTGCCCCTGCTGCGCCATCACCCGGAAGCGGTGCGCGGGCAACTGCGCACGGCGGTGCGGGAACACCAACGCCTCGTGGGCGAACGCCCCTTGGGGATCTGGTTGCCGGAATGCGCCTATTACGAGGGCCTGGATCGCTGGATGCGCGATGCGGGGCTGCGCTACACCGTGCTGGATGGCCATGGGTTACTGCACGGGCGGCCCAGGCCCCGCTATGGGGTGTACGCGCCGATCTGCAGCCGCAATGGGGTGGCCTTCTTCGGGCGCGACAGTAACGCCACGCTGCCGGTGTGGTCGGCCAAGGATGGCTACCCCGGCGATCCCCACTACCGGGAGTTTCACCGCGATCTGGGCTGGGACCTACCGATCGAAGAGCTCAAACCCCTTGGGCTCGACCAGCCGCGACCACTCGGCCTGAAGCTGCATCGGGTGACCGATCACAGCGCGCCGTTGGACCGCAAACGCCCCTACGAACCAGGAGTGGCGACCGAACGGGTGAAAGAGCATGCAGCCGATTACCTGCAGGGACGCCGGCGGCAGTTGGATCAACTCGGCGGTGCCATGGACGTGCCGCCGCTGCTGGTGGCCCCCTTCGATGCGGAACTGTTTGGCCACTGGTGGTTTGAAGGGCCGGCCTTTCTCAGACAGCTGGTCCAACAGGCACCGCAGGAGGGGGTGAGCTTCACCCGGCTTCGGGATGTGTTGAACAGCGTTGGCCACCTCCAGCTCTGTGATCCCTGCCCCTCCAGCTGGGGGAAAGGGGGCTATCACGACTACTGGCTGAACGACAGCA
>NZ_JBGKDP010000225.1:0-5016 GCF_042954245.1 Parasynechococcus sp. | reverse complement strand
CGCAGCAGCAGCCCCAGATCCTGACGCTGCTGCTCCTGGGCCTCAACCGTGCCGGCATCAGGGCTGGAGCCCTTGCGGGGACGTCGCCACCAGAGTCCTGGACGCTTCAGTCGCATGGGCTGTTGGGCAGATCCATCGGGTCAGCCCGCTCGAGCAAGAGCTTCCATTCTCCCTCGCTTAACCAGATCCAGCACCCCTCAGCCAGATCACCGAGCGACAACCCAGCAATTGCCGTGCGCTGCAGGTCCAGCACCGGATAGCCCAAGGCTTCCGCCATCCGGCGGATCTGTCGGTTGCGACCTTCCCGCAGCTCAATCTCCAGAAGCGAGCGGTCACCCCAAGCCCGCAACCGGCGCACACGAGCGGGGCGGGTCAAGCAACCATCCAGGAGCAGACCCCGACGCCAGCGATCGAGGACCGGCTCCGGTGGCACACCCTTCACCCACACCCGGTAGGTCTTGGCATGGCTGTAACGCGGGTGGGTGAGTTTCAAGGTGAGCTCACCCAAATCGGTGAGCAGAAGCGCGCCATGGCTGTCGGCATCCAGACGGCCAACGGGGTGAAGACCAGCCCGATGCTCCGGGGGCAGCAGGTCAAGCACCGTACGGCGACCCTGCGGGTCATCGCAGCTGCAGATCACACCCACCGGCTTGTTCATCATCAGCACCCGCGTCACACCACGGGAAGGCAATGGCTGACCATCCACACGAATCGTCTGCTGCTGCGGATCGGCCTGGTCGCCAACCCAGGCGACCTGACCATCCACCGTCACGCGGCCGGCCTGCAGCCATTGCTCAGCCCGGCGCCTGGAGCAGAGGCCGGCAGCAGCGATCAGTTTCTGCAGGCGCTGGCGCGTCATCCCAGGGACTCCCGGAGCAGGAGCAGATCCATGCAGGCTCCACCGGCGGGATAGTTGCAGGCTTCGATGCGGCCGCTATGGTTGACGATGATCTGCTGCACGATGGCCAGTCCAAGGCGACTGCCGCTGCGGTTAGAGCGGGAGGGATTCCCCCGATAGAAGCACTGAAACATGCGCGTGAGATCGGTCTCACTCAAGCCAGGGCCATGATCTACGAATACTGAGCAACCAGCCGCCGCTCTGGCGCATGGACACATCAATGCTGCTCTCATCAGGGGAGTAGCGCAGAGCACTGTCGAGAAGGTTGAGCACCGCACGGTGTAAACGGCGCTGATCACCACGCAGGGGACCGGATTCACTGCGGTCCAGCTGCAGCGTCACCCGCCGTTCCTCCGCGATCGGGCCAATGGATCCCCCCAGGCGCTGTCCACCAGATCCTCCGGGGTGAGGGGAGTCTTGAGCTCATGGGCCACATCACTCACCCAGCATTCCTGCTGCTGTTGCTGGGCTTCGAGGGACTGACGGCTCTGGATCAACACCAGCCAGTATTCGTCACTGTCCGGCAGAACAACCGCCTCCAGCGGGGTCCCCTGTTGATCCCATTCACAACGCTGGGAACGAAGCTGATAGCGGCTGCTGAAGATCAACTCCTCCAAGGCAGGAATGTCGAGGACATCCCGGAGCTTCATGCCACGAACCAGGCGATTGGAGGGGATGTGCAGCAGCCATTCGGCCCGGTCGTTGATGTAGGCGATGGAATGATCCGGGGCCAGGATCATCCAGCCCTGGGTGGCCGCATTAATCCAGGCCAGCAGCTGGGGAGCGTTCAAGACGATGAGCGCTCCTTGGGCGTTCGCTTGGACGCCAGGGCACGGCGTCGACGCTGCAATAGAAGCGTGTCCCGATGCCAGCTGCAAAGCAGAGCGCGGCAGAGATCACCACAGCGCCCTCAGCCGAAGCGATACCCGAAGCCGCGAACCGTACGGATCAACTGAGGAGATGAGGGCTCCTGCTCAACCTTTTCCCGCAGCCAGCGGATGTGAACATTCACGGTTTTAGTGTTACCGATGAAGTCGACACCCCAGATTTTCTCCAGCAGCTGATCGCGACTCCAGACGCGCTTGGGGTTCTGAATGAACAGCTCGAGGATCTTGTATTCCTTGGGAGAGAGGGTCAGATCCGTGCCATCCCGGGTGACCCTGCATTCACTGGGAAACAGGCAAAGGTTGGCGTGACTGAAGGAATGCGGTTGAGAGGCCGACGTCTCCGATTGACGGGATCGCCGCAGCAACGCCCTGCAGCGTGCCACCAGCTCGCGCAGCCCAAAGGGTTTGACCAGGTAACCGTCGGCGCCCACCTCCAGCCCGAGCACCCGATCGGTCTCACTGTCACGGGCGCTGATCACCAGGATCGGGGTGGTGGTGTTGATGCTACGGAGCTCGCGGCAAAGATCTAGCCCCCCAAAACCCGGAAGCATCAGATCGAGCACAATCAAATCCACCGGATCTGAACTTTCAGCCGTGATCAGATTGAGGGCTGAGGCGCCATCGGCGCAGGTGAGCACTTCGTAGCCCTCAGAGCGCAGGGCTTCTCCAACGGTTTCCCTGATGCTGTCGTCGTCTTCCACGACAAGAAGTCGACGGGTAGAGACAGCCGCAGACAGGGTTATCACGTCCAATAATAGTGAATGAAATTCATTCTGCCTAGCAGCCAATCCCACTTGAGCAGAATAGCGGCTTCGCTTAAGGGCTCAGATCACGAATGAAACGGCCCGGCGAAACGAAGCTCAGAAGAATTCGTCGAAGTTATCGAAATCAACCGCTTTGAACTTGCCCGCTTCCACCTGCTGCATCAGGCGCTCCAGTTGAGAAAACAAGGCTCCACCGGTCAGCAGCGAGAGCAGCAGGGCCACCAGCAGGGCAGTGCCTGAGGCAAACCCGAAGATCTGAAGGCAGCACCCGATGAACAGGGTCACACCGATGAGGGTGCCGGCGTAGCTGAGGTTGATCTCGGCGGTCCCCAATGGCATCAGGGGGAGCCGGTCCTGTTTCCAGCCATCCAATTTGTTTTGCACCTGACGGCCGAAGGTCAGGCCGCAGAGCACACCCATCAACAGACCAATGCCAGCCAGCAGGTAGGGGGGCTGGGGCAGGGTCATCATCTGGAGCAGCTGCTCAAGCTCCTGGGCGCTGATCTCCTCAGGCATCGACGCCGATCTCAAAGAGCTGAGACCTTAGCGGTGAGTTCGACAATCTCGCTGGAGTCGTGATCTCAGAATCACGCTGCCGCCAGGGGATTGAGACGCTGCAAGAACCCACCGGTCAGACGCCCAGGGCCGAAGGTGCGTCCGAGCAGGTCGACCAGGGCACGTACGTCGTCGGTGTGCAGACGATCGTCACGGATCAGTGTCATCAGCAGACGCTTGCGTAGGTCAGCACCATCTCGGCTGAGCAGCAGCCGCAGGCCTGCCCCGGCCACAGGGATCAGTTCCTTGCCTGGAGCGGGAGCGTCCTGACCCACCACATCCAGCAAATTTTCCAGCCGATCCAGGCGCAGGCGGCCTGATTCATCAAAGATCACCTCGAGCAGCTTCTCGCGCATCTCCCTGGTATCTCCCGCCAGCAGTCGACGGGCCACATAGGGATAGGCCACAGCGATGATCCGGAAGTTCGGATCCAGCCGCAGAGCAAGGCCCTCCTGGCTGACGACGGCCCGGATGATCAGGGCGAAGCGCGCCGGCACCCGGAAGGGGTAATCGAACATCAGCTCCGAAAAACGGTCGGTGATCGCCTTAAAGTTGAACGATCCAACCGAGTCGCCAAGACTGCCGCCGAGCACCTCTTCCAGAGCAGGAATGATCGGCTTGAGATCGGCCGTGGGGCTGAGAAAACCGAGGGATTGGAAGTCCTTGGCCAACCCGGAAAAATCACGATTGATCAGGTGCACCACAGCACCGGTGAGGGTAAGCCGGTCGCTGTCGCTGATGGAATCCATCATCCCGAAGTCGACATACCCCACATGACCGAGATCGCCGGTGCGACCCGGCAGGGCGAAGAGATTACCGGGGTGTGGGTCGGCGTGGAAATAGCCGAACTCCAACAGTTGCTGTAGGCCGCAGATCACGCCGGTGCGGATCAACGCCGTTGGGTCAAGACGCTGGGAACGCAGCTCTTCGCTGTCGCGCATCTTGGAACCATCGATCCAGGTGGTGGTCAACACCCGGGTGGAGCTGAGCATCCGCTCCACCTTCGGGATGTAAACCGCATCGTTATCCGCGAAGAGCGCCGAAAACCGCTCGGCATTGGCCGCTTCCAGGCCGTAATCGATCTCCTCAAATAGGCTGCGGCCAAACTCATCAATGATTCCGCCCAGCCCGAAACCGAGGTTGAGCGGCAGCAGCGGCGCCGTCATCACGCCCAGGGCCCGGATCAACACCAGATCCCGCCGCAGGATGAAGGTGAGATTGGGGCGCTGCACCTTTACCGCAACCCAGTGCTGGCCCTGAAGACGGGCCCTGTACACCTGGCCAAGACTGGCGGCGGCGACTGGCGTGTCGGGAAACTCCTCAAACAACTCCTCCGCCGGGGCGCCGAGTTCCTCGCGGATGCAAGCCAGGGCGGTGGCATGGGGAAAGGCCGGCAGATCATCCTGCAGGCGTGTCAGTTCCTCCAGCCAGTCCCGACGCACCAGATCAGGTCGGGTCGAGAGGGCCTGTCCCAACTTGATGAAGCAGGGCCCCAGACCCGTCAGAGTGTTGAGAATGCGGCGCGCCAGGCCCTGCTGAACGGTGGGGTCGCTGCTGCCTCCACGCAGCAGCAACACCAGCACCAGCCCCGCCAAGGACCACAGCACCTGAACCAGGCGCGGGATGGCGACCCAGGGGCGCAGCAGCAGCCAGCCGAGATCCCGCCCGGGGTCGTAACGCATCGCATCGCGCTGAATACAGAGAGAGACTTTAAGAAGATCAGGCGGATTTGATGGCGCTTCTGCCCCAGCTCACCCGTTGCCTCGGTCAGCCCCTGTTTCTACCGGCCCATGGACGGGGGGCTGCCCTTCCGGATGGACTGCGTCAATTGCTGCGATGCCGCGCTGGCCTCTGGGACCTGCCGGAACTGCCAGCCCTTGGCGGTCCGCTGGAAGCGGACGGCGCCATCGCA